>CAIOHY010000123.1 GCA_903858205.1 uncultured Cellvibrio sp. | reverse complement strand
CCTACATAGGTGAAACCATCATTACTGCTGTAAGACCCTGAGCCGGTAAAATTATCGCCCTGAAATTCGCCGCTGTAGCGATTGCCTTGCCCGTCATCAAAAACACCTTGGCCATGCATTTTTCCTGCGACAAAATCGCCAGTGTATTTTTCACCAGTGGCGCGTTGCAATTCACCTTTTCCTTGCAGAACGCCGTCAACTACTTGGCCAATGTAGATAGATTTATCGGCGAATTTCCATTTGCCAGTGCCATGCATTTGGTTTTTTTCAAAATCGCCTTGATAGCTATCGCCACGAGGATAGGTGAGAGTGCCCTTGCCGTGAAATTGATTGGCGACAAATTCACCTTCATAACGGCTGCCATCCGGATAAGTCAGCAAGCCGCGCCCCTCCATTCGGCCGCGCACATAATCTCCGCTGTAGTTACCCGAGTAAGCAGAAATAAATTTACCCTTACCGTGCATTAGCCCCGCTAAAAATTCGCCATCATACTCATCGCCATTCGTCCAGCGCATGCGGCCCTGCCCTTCCAACTGGCCGTGAGTATTGAGATCGCCAACATAAATCGCACCATCAGCAAAATTAAGCGATGGAGACAAAGCGAAACGTAAATCGCGAAATGTCCCTTGCACCGCAATCAGTGTGAGAATAACGCCAGCGAAAAATGCAGCAGCAATCAGAGCAATAGGTTTCATACAAAATCCATTATGAGCGGCGACAAAAAACAGCTATAAAAAAACCGCCTTATTTGGGCGGTTTTTTAACAGGATACACCTTTCTTCGATTAGATATGCTCTACCTTATCGATTTCATAATCTACATCACCACCTGGTGCCCTGACGACAACCACATCACCCTCTTCTTTCCCCACCAGTGCCCGCGCAATCGGTGAGTTGACGGAGATTTTATTGGCTTTCACGTCAGCTTCATCATCACCCACGATTTGGTAGGTAACAGACTGATCAGTATCCAAATTAATGATAGTGACCGTAGTACCGAAAATCACTTTACCGGTATGCGGGATTTTGGTCACATCAATGATTTGTGCATTACTGAGTTTGCCTTCGATCTCCTGAATGCGCCCTTCGCAAAAACTCTGCTGCTCGCGTGCGGCAGAGTATTCGGCGTTTTCTTTCAAATCACCATGGGCGCGCGCTTCGGCAATCGCATTCACAATGCGCGGACGCTGTACTTTTTTCAGGTCTTCCAGTTCAAGCGCCAATCTCTCAGCGCCTTGGTTAGTCATGGGGAACTTGGTGCTCATGGACAATCCTTATTTATTCAGACGCCGATGCAAATCTTGCAAACGGCGCACTTCAATATGTTGACCTTGTTTTAACGCCATACACACCGCCTGACTTGCAGCCAAGGTAGTGTTGTAATAAACACGGTGATTTTCTGCACTGCGGCGAATGGATGATGAATCGCGCGTAGCCTGGCGACCTTCTACGGTGTTTAGGATTAGATCGATCTCATCATTCTTGATCATATCCACAATATGCGGGCGACCTTCTTGCACTTTATTGACGATCTGTACATCCAGACCGGCTGCTTTCAGCACCGCAGCGGTACCGCGAGTCGCAACCAATTTGAAGCCGAGCTTCGCTAAATCCACACCAACGCCGACAATACCATCTTTATCCATATCGCGAACACTCAGGAACGCAGTGCCGTTAGCAGGTATACGGTTGTTCGCGCCCAGTTGCGATTTGCCATAGGCCTCACCGAAAGTGTCGCCTACGCCCATCACTTCACCGGTCGATTTCATTTCTGGCCCGAGGATAGGGTCAACCGCCGGGAATTTATTGAACGGGAATACCGCTTCTTTCACACTGAAATAGGTCGGGATAATTTCTTTGGTAAATCCTTGCTCTGCCAGTGAGGTCCCTGCCTGACAACGTGCAGCGACTTTCGCCAGTGACACGCCAATACATTTGGAGACAAACGGCACAGTGCGCGATGCGCGCGGATTGACTTCGATGACATAAATTTTGCCATCTTGATAGGCGAGCTGGGTATTCATCAAACCGATCACGCCCAACTCAATCGCCATTTGTTTTACTTGTTCGCGCATTGCATCCTGCACATCGGCAGGCAGCGAGTAAGGTGGCAATGAACAAGCCGAGTCACCGGAGTGAACGCCACACTGCTCAATGTGCTGCATGATGCCGCCAATCACAACTTGCTGGCCATCCGACACAGAATCAATATCCACTTCAATGGCATTATTCAAGAAGTGGTCGAGCAACACAGGTGCATCTTCCGATACTTGCACTGCGGTGCGCATGTAGGTGCGCAGCTCATCTTCTTTGTAAACGATTTCCATCGCACGGCCGCCCAGTACATAAGACGGGCGAACAACCAATGGATAGCCAACTTTATCAGCGGCAAGTAATGCTTCTTCCAGCGAACGAACGATCGCATTGGGCGGTTGCAACAAACCCAACTTGTGGATCATTTGTTGGAAACGCTCGCGGTCTTCCGCTTTATCGATAGCATCGGGGCTGGTACCAATAATAGGTACGCCTTCTGCTTCAAGTGCGCGCGCTAATTTCAACGGCGTTTGACCACCGAATTGCACAATCACGCCAACCGGTTTTTGAGATGGATGCAGGATCAATATCAACATGAATGATTTTGGCGTAAGGG
>CAIOHY010000122.1 GCA_903858205.1 uncultured Cellvibrio sp. | reverse complement strand
GGCCCAAGCACTATCTGTTTGTCGATGAGCTGCCAAAAAATAATTATGGCAAAGTGCTCAAGACGAGTTTACGTCACCGTATTGAAAACAGCTGATTGCCCCATTGGTCGCCCTGAATAGGAGGTTTAAAAATACTGCTTTGGTAATTTTGACTCAGATCAAGGCACTTAATTTTCCGCTTAATTACTATCAATTTCGGATAATTAAACAAGGAAGCGGATGATGCGCGATGGATTTGCCGCCGATACGCCGGTATTGGCCTATTCGGATAATGTGCCGTTGGCATTCAACCAACCCCTGCCGCATCGTAAACGCATTCGTGCCTGGCTTGAGCCGATGAGCCGGAAAAATACGGCGTGGGCAATCTTCCTGTTGGGACTGGATGCGTCGCTGTGGGTCGCCGCATTATTTTTGACTGTTTACCTCGACAGTTTTTTCTTCAAAATCGTCTTTGGACTGATCGCTGGGTTTATCACTGGGCGTATATTTATTCTTGGCCATGACGCTTGCCATCAGAGTTTTACCCCGCATCGGGGGCTCAATAAATTCTTAGGCCGGCTGGCTTTCCTGCCTTCCTTGACGCCCTACAGCCTATGGGATGTCGGTCATAATGTCATTCATCACGGGCAAACGAATCTGAAAGGATTTGATTTTGTTTGGGCGCCTTTATCGAAGGCCGAGTTTGACCTACTCCCTCCCTGGCGAAAAAAATTGGAGGAGATTTATCGTAGCGGTTTTGGGCCCGCACTCTATTATTTTATTGAGATTTGGTGGAAGCGTTTATTTTTTCCGAATAAAAAATACAAGCCGGCTAACCGCGCTATCTTTTTGAAAGACAATTTGCTGATTAGTGCCTTTGCGGTGGGATGGATTGTCACCCTCACATTGGCAGCGCAGGCGAGCAATCAGTCAGTCTGGCACGTGCTGTTTGCAGGCTTTATTGTGCCCACCGCTTTTTGGAATGCGATGATTGGATTTGTGGTCTATGTCCACCATACCCACCCCGCCATTGCCTGGTACGATAAAAAATCCGAATGGATCAGAGCACAGCCTTTTATCTCCACCACGGTACATCTCAAGTTTGATTATTATCTGGGTTCCTTGCTGCATCACATCATGGAGCATACGGCACATCATGTTGATATGGGCGTGCCGCTATATCATTTGAAGGAAGCGCAAAGCCGACTTGAAGAGCAGATGCCGAATCGGATTATTGTTCAAAAATTCTCCTGGCGCTGGTATGTTGAGACGGCCCGCATCTGTAAGCTTTATGATTACGAAAACAAAGCGTGGCTGGATTTTTCTGGCAATAAACTGGCTGATTCTGCCCCCGTTGTTCTTTCCGTTTAAGCGCTGTCTTACCATCACCGCCTCTGTGTGAGAGAGGCGGTTCCGGTGGCACTAACTCGCGACTATTAAGGGTCGACGGAGTGATTGGCTGCGCATTGCGCGTCGTAATGCTGACCTAATTCTTTGAGACGAAATAAATCAGTATCCATCCAGGACGGAAAAAAATCGTCTATCCATTCGCCATTTTGTAAACGTTCGACTTCAAATCCGGCTGCCCATTTTTTAATCAATTCAGCATGTTTGTGTGATTGCATTGGATTCGCTCTAATCAGGTTTTTTGAATTACGCTGCTAGTTTAATTTCTAAAAGCAGTGATCCGAGTTGATGCAAGTCAAAATTACTTTTGTATCAAGGGTAATTCTTCTGATCGGATTGAGCCGGTACACTATGGCTTTTTAATAAGCTCCCTAAAAGAGGGTGTCAAAATTCCATGATAAAAGGCGTACTTCTTTCCGTATTCTCGTCGATGCTGTTTGGATTTTTGTATTTTTACAGCACCCTGCTTGAGCCGCTCAATGGTGAAGATATCTTTGCCTGGCGTATTTTGTTCACGCTGCCGTTTCTATGGCTTTTTACCTGGCGCATTGGGGCGTTTCATTTGGTCAGGCGTATCTGGGGGCGGCTAACAGCACAGCCGGCGTTGATATTGGTGCTGCTGTTTTCATCGAGCCTCATTGGTATTCAGCTATGGCTGTTTTTATGGGCGCCTATGCATGGGAAAGCACTGGAAGTCTCGCTGGGCTATTTTATGTTGCCATTGACGATGGTATTAACCGGACGTCTTGCCTTTAAAGAAAAATTAAGCGGCTGGCAAAAATTGGCGACCCTATCGGCTTGCGTCGGCGTCGCGAGCGAGTTGGCGCATGTGGGCAGTTTTTCCTTTGAGGCGGCACTTGTCGCTTTTGGATACCCAGTTTATTTTGGACTGCGCCGTCAGTTCGATTTAAATCATTTAGGGGGGCTCTGGTTTGATATGACACTGCTACTTCCCGCAGCGATCTGGTTTGCGTGCGCCGGCGAAGTGAATTGGCTGATGATTTCCACCTATCCCGCATTGCTGGGACTGATTCCGTTACTAGGATTTCTTAGCGCGCTGGCCTTAGGCACGTATTTCATCGCGGCCAGGATATTGAGTTTTAGCGTGTTCGGCTTGCTTGGTTATGTTGAACCTGTGCTGTTGCTGCTGGTGGGATTAATACTGGGTGAAACAATCGAATCTGCCGAGTGGTTTACCTATGGCCCAATCTGGCTGGCTGTATTTTTTCTTGTGCTGGAGGGTGCCTTATTTTTACGGGGCAGTTTGAATAAAAATGCGCATACCGGCTAAACACAACGTTTACGTGATTGAACTATCGCGTGACGTTTTATATGAATCAAAATTTAAAAAAGCGAATCCAAACTATTTGTCAGGCAAGCCTTGCGTGTATGTCGGCATGACCGGTCTAGATCCGGATCTGCGTTTCGATAAACACAAAGCGGGCATTCAGGCGAACAAATATGTGCAGAAATACGGTTTGCAGCTTTTACCGGCACTTTACGCAAGCTGTAACCCAATGCCTTATGAAGATGCCCGATATATGGAAGTAGATTTGGCGATTAGGCTTCGAGAAGCCGGCTATGGTGTCTGGCAGGCGTAGTAGAAAGACGAAAAACGGTGCCGGGCAAGCTAGCCGACTTCACGCAGCTAATCGGCCGGCACGGGTTTTTTAGCTGAAAATTAATTGGCCGGTTTAATGAAAGAAAATTTGCTGCTGGTTTTATTGAAATTCCAGCCCTTGGACTTCATGCAGGCAAGATAGCTATCGGTCATGTATACCGTTTGCGGGCCGCTTGCAGAAGATGAGACAAAGAAATTGGTCTGGTTACAGGCAATTTCATCGCTGGCAAAGCTCTTAGGCGTGGCCTGTGCCGGATTGGCTGGCGTTACCTGATAAGTACCGCCGCAAGCGGCAATCAATAAGACAGCCGGCAATATAATTAGATTTTTATGTTGCATGATCTCCCCTTCGCTGTAGATTATTAATAATAAAAGAGCATCTGATTTGTCGGCTCCCGACAATAAACAAAAAACTCCTTCTGGTTCGCCTTCATTGTAGCCGCTCAATAATTGATCGGGTGATTTGTTCGAGAAATCGCAGTCAAGGGTATCACCCGATATCGTCCTCGGTTTCAAAGTAAGGGTTGATTATCTACCCAAGAATAAGTATTGCCCTGTGGGAATTATGATTTTTAGTTTCCTTCTTGCATAATGGCAATCAATTAATCCGCCGCTGCTTACCCTGTCTTCATTTTAAGGGCGCCTTTCATGGTGCCATCGTCATGCCAAACGAACGCGAGCAGTCCCTGCAACAAAGAAGACAGGACAACAAGAAAATCTTGTTGTCTTGGGTAGTTGTGTGCGGTGTCTTGTTGTCGTTGATTTGGGGTTTGGTATTGACGAAGATTTATTTCGATCGTGAACAACTCGTCGAGAAAGTCTGTGCTGAAGTACGTGCCCGTGCTAATACCTATGCCGAGCAGGTGCAGCAAACGGTGATGCAGATTGATCAGCTTTCTCTGGTGATTAAGTATGAGTGGGAGCGTGATGCCAGTAAGCTGGATCTCGAAGAGCAGT
>CAIOHY010000121.1 GCA_903858205.1 uncultured Cellvibrio sp. | reverse complement strand
CTTAATTGCGTCCTATCAACAAATTGGAAATGCTGAAAAAGTGGAAGCGCTTATTCGTTTAAAAGAGATTTTAGATTAGCATTGCATTGACCTCAATTCTGACAACAGTGTTAGCTGAGGATTTATAAAAGGTGCTTTTTGAGGGTCGAGGTGTTCAGCGGTTTGGTCATAAAAGCGGTATTCCCAAAATTTCCTACTGTTTCTGGATTGGCTTGCTCACTGAAGCCTGTACAGACAATGATAGGTAACTCTGCTTTATATTGGCGCATCATATTGATCATGTCGATACCTGTGAGTTGGGGCATTGTTTGATCGGTGATGACGAGATCGACGGTATTGTGATTGCGAATAAAAAACTCCAAAGCAGCGGGAGAATTGTTGAACGACTTTACGTCGGTGCCATGTAGGATGAGTAATTCATTGAGCATAGATAGCATGCTTTGTTCGTCGTCGATAACCATAATGTTTAAGGATTGCAGGCATCCCGGCGTGGCGGAAGTGTCGGCAGAAAGTAAGTTTTTTGCGGGAGCGCTGTCGTCTTTGCCGTCAATTTTAGGAAGCAGCAGACGAAAACGTGTCCCAACACCAATTTGCGTATCGACGAGAATATGCCCACCTAAAGAATGTATTAGCCCATGCACTACAGATAGGCCCATACCAGTGCCTTTACCAACTTCTTTAGTGGTAAAAAATGGGTTGAAGATGTTTCCTAAGATAGGCTCAGGTATACCAGTGCCCGTATCCCTCACGGCAATTTCCACATAGTCCCCACTAAAGTGAGTTTTACACGCTGTACAAAAGGCGCTCTGAATACGGACAGTCGCAAGAGAAAATTCGATTTCTCCATAAGTCTCTATAGCGTCTCGTGCGTTAATGCCCAGATTTAAAAGTATTTGATGAAGGTGAAGCGGTTGGATCGCGACCTTAATTCCAGGGTCGCTAACATGGTAATCAACCGTTACCGTAGTGGGTATTGCTGAGTGTAGTAGCCCCATGACTTCTTTAATGATGGGTAAAGCGGCTATCACCGGCGCTGTTTTGTCTGACTCGGGAGATAGCCTACTAAAGATGAGCATCTGGGCAATCAGTTCTTTAGCCCGCAGGCCTGCTTGTTGAATTTCGTTTAGGTAGTTTTTAAGTTTATCGATTAGCGGTGCTTCGCGTAAGCTCATCATAATAGCGAGCTCGGTATAACCTAGAATGCCGCCAAGTAGATTGTTAAAGTCGTGGGCCACACCGCTGGTTAAATGGCCTATGGCTTCCATTTTGGAGGCTTGTACCAATTGGTGTTTAAGCTGCTCTTGTGTTGCTTCCATTGCCTTGCGTTCATTGATGAGTTGCATGGTGCCAATCATACGAGCAAATTCATCGTCGTTGTTTTCACCCATCACTTTGCCGCTTTCATGTACCCATTCCCAGCCACCATTGACATTACGCATACGATGTTCAGATGAGTAATTTGATACTTTATCGGTCAGGTGGTTGTAGAGTTTTTCTAATACATGAGGGTAATCCTCCGGGTGAATTAAATCCTCCCAAACAATAGTCGTCCCCAATTGATAACCCAGCAGCGCTAGCCAACGTTTGCTGGAGTGCGTCGTGTTTTCTAACAGATTCCATTCCCACATACCGGTATTGGTAGCGTCTGCTGCCATGTACAGGCGGTTTTGATTCTCCTGTAGAAAGCGTTCTAATTTGATGATGTGAGTGATATCGGTGCGCACCGAAATGTATTGTTCAGGCTTTCCGTGTTCGTCAAGAAAGGGCACGATAGTTGAACTCACCCAATAGTAGTCTCCGTTTTTCGATCGGTTTTTAATGTTGCCGTGCCACACATTTCCATTACTGATGGTATTCCAAAGATCTTCATAAAAACTCTTGGGATGATGTTCCGATTTAATCAACCGATGATTTTTGCCGATGATTTCGTTACGGTCATAGCCAGATATGTGACAAAAGTTATCGTTAACTTCGATAATGTTGCCTGCCTTGTCGGTAATGCTGACAATCGAATGTTTGTCTTGAGCGTATTTAAGATTGTGTAGTTTTTTTACCGCCTCATTCAGATTGCGTGCGCCAGATTTAAGAGCCTTGTAGCGAAAAATATTGTTTCTGACCGTTTCAATTAAAAATTGTGAGGAGATGGGTTTTGTCATAAAGCCGTCGCCGCCGACATTCATTGATACCAACTGATAGGTTGGGTCTTCTCCGCCGGTGATAAAAATGATGGGTATGTGGATATACTCGTCCAGCTGGCGAATAGCGGCGCAAAGCTCCAGACCGTTAACCTTGGGCATCACGATGTCTAGCAGTATTAAGTCGGGTGGATTTTTTTTAAGACTGTTAAGTGCTTCGAGTGGATTGGTTAATCCCTCTACTTCAAAACCAGCCTGCTCTAAAATAACTTGATAGGTTTCTACCAGTAAGGGTTGGTCATCAATCACCAATACGCGGCTTTTATTGGAATGATGATGTGGCTTTAGTTGATTGAGTCTATTGGTGAGCGTTTCAATCGGTAATGATTTTGGAAGGTAAGCAGCAACTCCTGCTCTAACCGCCTGCACACGTGCCATCAAATCCTCTTTTTCGCTAATTAAAATGATGGGGATGGGCTGTGCTGAATTGGTATTGTGCAAATATGCGATTAATTGGGCTATGGATTGGTCGAGTTCCAGGCACATCAATTCATCGATAATTATTGCAGTGGGGCTCTCGTGAGCCTGTAAAAAATTCTGTGTAATCGCATTTTTACAGCTGTCCGGGTGGTTAAACCATCTTGTTTCGTAACCGTAGCATTGCAGTTTACATGCTAGAGACTTGGCGAATTCCAGATCGTTTGTTAACAGGTGCAAAGTGGAGAGCGGGTGTTGTATTACTGAATTTGCGGTCATAGATAGAATCTGTGTGAACTTTCGATGTGGAGGGTTATTGTTTTCTTATTTGCCAATTAATTCCTTTACGGCCTCGCTAACATCAACCAGTGCAAAGGGTTTTCGTAAGATTTTGCTAGCGCCTACGAGTTGCGCTACGGGTAAATAATCGAATCGGCCGTTAATACCACCACCGCCAGACATGGCGATAATTTTTAGCGCCGGTTGCGTTTTTTGTAGGCCCATTACCAGATCTACACCATTGAGTTCTGGCATAACCAGGTCAGTTATGAGTAGATCAAATGAATCAGTGTCTAAATATTGCCTCGCTTCCATACCGGTCGCGGCGAGAGTGACTTGATAGTCGTTTGATAGTAGATCATCCAACAAATGGCGGATGGTTTTCTCATCGTCTACCACTAAGATACGTTTCATCACCAATCTCTCCCTTTTTAAAACAACACAATGCGGCCTTCAGCCATGTCTTTCTGGCGTACTTCAGGCCCGGATGTACAGGCTTCTTGAAGTGCTTTTTGTGTGTCCTCTAAAGACAAATTCACTTCGTCGTAATCATCCTGTTGAGCGGCTACAGTTACTGCACTGATGAGCGCCGAAAACCCTGTGTTTAAGGCGTTTACACGCATCTCCAGTTTTTCATTCAGCTGGCGAACTATGTCTTCAAACTGCAGGGACTGTAGGGCTATTTCAACATCACGGCTGACTTTGTCAGAAATGGCCGATACCTCCGTGAGTTGAAGTCCCATCATTCGGCTGTTTTCGTCGACGTTGGCCATGATTTCGGCCACTCTCGTTTGGGTGCCTAAGGTTAAATCCAAATCTTGGGAAGCGATTCCACCAATTACCCAGGCTGCTTCGCCCATTGCTTTCTTGAGGTCTTCCACTTTGTCTGCAATTTGCTGGGAAAACTGGCTGCTCCTGCCCGATAAATTGCGTACTTCGTCTGCGACTACCGCAAAGCCTCTCCCATGTTCGCCTGCGCGCGCTGCTTCGATAGCAGCGTTGAGCGCGAGAAGGTTGGTTTGCTTGCTAATGCTGTCTATTTCGCTACGCAATTTGTCAACTGCTTGAACTTGACGTTGCATGGTGGAGAGAATCTCAACCAAGTTTACGCTTGCGCTGCCAGTGCTGGCGATATTGTCAGCCATGCGGTGCACGATATGGATGATTTCATCCATGTACTTGGGTTCTGTTTTCTGTTTGCCGTCGTCAAGGTTTGACTTTACGTTTTCCGTACTGGTAGCCATGCCGATAAGTTTTTGAGTGAGATGTTCTTGGGCAAGTATGGAGTTGGAGATGTCATTGAAGCTATTGATCAAATTGGCAATAGCTTCTGCCAGGATTGTCCGTTGTTGAATCAAATCTGCGTTGGCGGCATCGATCAGGCTAGCGGCAGCTTGACGAAGTGCTTCGGAATTTTGCGGCAGTAGGGGTGATGGCACTGTGTGGGTATTTGACGTATTTGGCTGTGCTTTATCTGTTGCAAGTACCATCGCAATCTGGGTTCCGATCCACCCTATATGACTGCCCACAAAAATAAGCTGACTAATTAGGCTTGCCTTAAACAGTATCAAGAGCAGCTCGCCTATTAGAAGCGTTGCGACTGGCCAGATTAACAGGCTCCAGTTTTTTTTCTGCATTCCAAATCCTCTGCTTGTATAAAGCCCTTCACCACTCGTGTTGCGCCGGCGCTCAACCAAACTAAGCCTCACTGAAGCTTAGTTTAGGAATGTCGTTTGTATAGTTAAAGTCGAAAATATATAAAATATTGAAAATATCGAATTCCTGCCTATAGTTGTGTTTACGAAGTGCACACAGGGGGTTTGATATGGCAAAGGTAATCATGATCGTCGATGACTCGAGCAGTGTTCGGCAAGTGGCGGGAATCACCTTGCGGGGTGCTGGATATTCTGTAGTTGAGGCAGTAGATGGCCAAGATGGCCTGGTGAAAGCCGATGGCCAGAAAATCAATTTGGTGATATCCGATGTCAACATGCCGAATATGGATGGCATCAGTTTTGTTAAAGCGCTTAAGGCGAAACCTGAATACAAATTTACTCCCGTCATCATGCTCACCACGGAATGTTCAGACGCCAAAATGAAAGAGGGTAAAGCCGCTGGCGCGAAGGCCTGGGTTGTAAAGCCGTTTAAGCCTGAACAGATGCTTCAAGCGGTTGCAATGCTTATCGCTCCTTAAGTTCCATATTCAAGGTGTGTGGCTATGTTCACGTACGAACAAAATGACAAAAAATGCAGTGCGCTCCTGAAGGGTGAGCTGACGATTTACCAAGCAGCCGCCTTCAAAGATCAGCTTATGGCGATTCTTCACGATAAGCGCTCCTTAGAGATTGATCTTGCTCAAGTAACAGAACTCGATACTGCCGGCGTACAATTATTAATGTTGGCGAAAATCACGCGTGAGTCGGCCGGTTTGCCTTTTTCATTGACTCATCACAGCGCGGCGGTGGTGAATGTATTTGAACTTCTGGGTTTAGCCGGTTGGTTTAATGACCCAATTGTTATTCCCCATACGGCAGACGTAGGAGGTAACGGGATATGAGTGACGAGCTACCGCTCCATATCTATATCGCCGAAAGCCGCGAATTGCTGGATGTGATGGAAGCCACCTTGTTAAAGCCTGGTAGCATCGGTAATTGTCAGGCGTCTCTGCAAGAAATTTTTCGCGCAGCGCATACGATTAAAGGCTCCGCTGGCCTATTTGGTTTAGATGAAATAGTGGCCTTCACCCACGGTGTTGAAAGCCTTTTGGATCAGTTGCGCGAAGGCAAGTTAACCTTGAATAAGGAAATTACTGAGCTGCTATTGGCTTGCCGTGACCACATCAGCAAGCTTGTAGATAAGGTCGAGTTTGGCATGGATGATCACGGGCAAGCATCTGCTGACATTGACCATGAATTGAATAAATGTGGTGAGGCACTAACCCAGCGAATCAGTGCTTTTGGGGTGGGTACGCGCACACTGGCGCACACGCTTAATACCGCCTCCGAGCCAGCGCTGGAGCGTTTGGGTGAGGTCATGCCCAGTGATAACTTGTGGCATATTTCGTTAGATTTGAGCCCCAACTGCCTATGCGACGGGATGGATCCTTTATCGTTTCTGCGTTATTTGGGCACCCTTGGCCGCATTGTTGATATTAAAACCTCCGATAGCCGCATACCCGATGCAGCGCTCATGGATCCTGAAATCCTGTATCTGCATTTCGAACTCCAATTTGTGAGCGATGCAGACAAGCAAACCATTGAGAGTGTTTTTGCGTTTGTACGGGACGATAGTGATATACGAATCCAACCACCACTAAGCCGAAATGCGGATTACGTGGCCGCCATCAAATCCTTACCTGAAGAAAATTTGCCTATTGGCGATATTTTGGTTCGCAGCGGTTCACTTACTCACAGCGAGTTAGATGAGGCATTGCAAATTCAGGCTGATTTGAAACGCAGTGCACAAGAGCGTCGATTAGGCAATATCGTGGTGGATAAGGGGATGATCGCTGCTCCTGTGTTGGAGGCGGCGATTGAAAAACAAAGTGAAATCCGCGAAACCAAAGCCCGTGAAAATCAATCTATCCGCGTGGATTCAGACAAGCTGGATAATCTCATTAATCTCATTGGCGAAATGGTCATTGCCGGTGCGGGCACAGCCTTAAATGCGCAAGCCTTGGGTGACAGCGCCTTATTAGAGTCTATTTCCACACTCACTCGTTTAGTAGAAGAAGTGCGAGATTCTGCACTACGACTCCGCATGGTCCAAATCGGCGCCACGTTTAACCGTTTTCAACGCGTTGTTCACGATGTATCCAAGGAGTTGGGTAAAGACATCGAGTTAGTCATCACCGGCGCAGAAACGGAGTTAGACAAAGCAGTTATTGAAAAAATTGGTGATCCGCTGATGCATCTGGTGCGCAACGCTATCGATCATGGCATTGAGCCTGCTGCCGTGCGCCTGACCAAAGGTAAGCCAGCGACTGCCAAATTACATCTTCATGCCCGTCACGACTCAGGTTGCATTGTTATTGAAGTCTCCGATGACGGCGCCGGTTTAAACCGTGATCGCATCTTACAAAAAGGTATTGATCGTGGTTTGGTGCAGGCTGGGCAGGCGATAGACGATGCCGATATTTATAACCTCATTTTTGAACCTGGCTTCTCCACCGCACAGGGTGTAACCAATCTGTCTGGGCGCGGGGTGGGCATGGACGTGGTTAAAAGCAATATCACCGCCTTGCGCGGCACGGTGGAGTTGGAAACTTACCCGGACGAAGGCACCTTATTTCGGGTGCGTATGCCGTTAACGCTCGCGATTATCGATGGATTTTTGGTGGGCGTAGAAACCTCTTCTTTTGTAGTGCCGCTCGATATGGTTTTGGAATGCGTGGAACTCAACAGCACTGTGGCGGCGCAGGATGACCGTGACTACATCAATTTGCGTGGAGAGTTACTGCCGTTTATTCGCTTGCGCAGTTTGTTTGAGTTAGGCGGAGAAGCTCCCAAGCGCGAAAATCTTGTCGTAGTGAATGCATCAGGCACCAAAGTTGGCTTGGTTGTAGACCGCTTAATGGGCGAGTTTCAAACGGTTATCAAACCTTTGGGCAGCTTGTTCAAGCAAGTGCGTGGGGTAG
>CAIOHY010000120.1 GCA_903858205.1 uncultured Cellvibrio sp. | reverse complement strand
TGCGTAAAGAGCATGGCTTCAGTAAAACTCATCTGCCCACTTGCGGTTTCGCAACTCACACTGATATCGAGCGCATTACCAACGCAGGGCGAAAATACCGCAAGCTGCGCGGGCGAAAGTGTAAAAGGAACCAAACCTGCTGTGCGCGGCTTTAACGGCAAACCAAACTGTTCAGCCAATTCATAACCCACACCTGTCGCACCCATGGTGGGTATTGAAAGACCACCCGTCGCTACAACCAAAGACTCGCAATAAGTCGTGCCCTGCGAGGTTTTGACTTTATAACGCATCGGCAAATCGCTTTCTGGCAATGACGCAACCTGCTCAATATCGCAGAGCGTGTAAATATCAGCACCCGCTTGTGCGCATTCATCCAGCAACATGGACAAAATATCCTGCGCTTTGTTATCACAAAATAACTGACCGAGCTTTTTTTCGTGGTAGGGAATGCGATGCTTTTGCACCAGCGCGATGAAATCCCACTGGGTGTAGCGAGCGAGCGCGGATTTACAAAAATGGCTATTGTCCGAGAGATAGTTTTTTGGCGAGACGTCCATATTGGTGAAGTTGCACCGACCACCACCCGACATCAGAATTTTTTTGCCTACTTTATTGGCATGATCAATAACAACGACGGCACGGCCACGTACGCCAGCCATAGCTGCGCACATTAAACCGGCCGCGCCGGCGCCAATAATTAATACCTGTGTCTGGGAAGGGAGAGCCATAACAGTTAACACTGCAGGGCTGGCACGATGCGCCAGCAAAAAAATGACGTGAGCGGTATTAGCGAGACCGCATTAGGTGCGCGGTAAAGTCACGCCGCGCTGCCCTTGATATTTTCCACCGCGATCTTTGTAGGAGGTTTCGCAAATCTCATCGGATTCAAAAAACAACATTTGCGCAACACCTTCATTGGCATAAATCTTTGCAGGCAGTGGTGTAGTGTTTGAAAACTCGAGAGTCACATGACCTTCCCACTCGGGCTCCAAGGGCGTTACGTTAACAATAATCCCGCAACGCGCGTAAGTAGATTTGCCGAGGCACACTGTCAAAATACTGCGCGGAATACGAAAGTATTCAACGGTACGGGCAAGCGCAAAAGAGTTGGGAGGGATAATGCAGACATCACTTTTAATATCGACAAAACTTTTTTCATCAAAGTTTTTGGGGTCAACAACGGTGGAGTGAACATTGGTAAAAATTTTGAACTCATCCGCGCAACGAACATCATATCCATAGCTGGATGTACCATAAGACACTATGCGCTGACCAGCGGCATCATAACGAACCTGGCCTGGCTCAAAAGGTTCGATCATGCCGTGTTCTTCAGCCATACGGCGCATCCATTTATCGGACTTGATGCTCATAGTTGCTCCACTGCTAAATAGTTAAACGGCGCGCATCATAGCCTTTTTCAGGCCGGAAAAACACCGCTAACCTGGCTCGAAACCGTCATTGGGCGAAGGGTCACCAGCTACTTCCACCAAGGTAAAGGCCATAGCAGATGGTCGTTTTAACGGCAACGATTGAGCCTCTGCCAATTGATTGATGATCGCACAATCGTTTGTATCGTCACCCGCACACTCATTCGCCATAGCAACCAGAGTGTCGCGCATAGCATGGAGTGCAATCAACTGCTGATCAACCTGGATTATTTTTTCGCTCACCAATGCCTTTACCTGGCCACAGCGACGCTGCGGATTCGCATAGAGCGCCAATAACTCACGGCATTCATCAAGGCTAAAGCCCACGGCTCTGGCGCGCTGCAAAAATCGCAATTGAGCCACATCTTCCAGGCTGTAAGTCCGGTAACTGTTCCCCCGTTGTCGCACTGGAACTACCAAACCAATTTCTTCGTAATAGCGAATGGTTTTATTGGGCAACCCGCACGCCTGCGCAGCCTGACTGATATTCACCTCTATCCACCCCACCTTTATTCGGCCTGATCTGACTATTCTAAACATTTCCCTAACTAGAATGTCAGCCAAATGCGCTGATTCCGCTCTGATAAACTGTAATCCATTACACAATTTTTGATACCTTTTGACACAAAAATACAATTTTCAACGCCACCCATCAATTGAAACTCGCTATAATAGATGGACCACCACACATTTCTGCTTTAATTATTTTCATATAAATCATTAGCTTATTAATGCTTCTTGACAAAACAATTTAATAAACCAGAATAAGTGAACAAAATTTATCCCGATTTAACAACACCCGCCCCCAAAGGACAATTTATGGAGTATCTCAATATCAATCATCCTGAATGGCAAAGAATGTGGGATGAGTTGTCCAGGTATGGCTTGAATAGCGGAGACCCACTCTGTGTTCATGAAGGACACTGCTGGGAATATATGGGCTCCACTCTGGATCACCATCACTTCCGCCACGCCTGCCACCCGCTGACCAATAAGGCTGAGTACATGTATATAGAACGCGTCGGTGCAGCCTTGCGCTGGGCCTGATGCCCGCGCGATCACACTGAAAGACTCGCCTAAACTGTCGCCAGATTTTGCTTATCCGCAATAAAATTTATATCAATGTCACACCCCCTCTTTAGTCTATAAACGACGCTGATAATTCCTACCACTTTCACGCTAAAAGTATGCTAATGTGCTGCGTTTTTACGATGTGCACTGACTAAGAATTCATCGCAACTCATTACAATAACAACGCAACAGAATAACAATGAAACGCTTCGTCCTGTTTGTAGGTATTGGTGGCATATCCACACTGATTCAGTTTTTACTGCTGATCTTGTTTGTTGAGAGCCGTTTATTGCCGGAGGTTGCTGCCTCTGCCATGGGATATGTGCTCTCGTCATTCTTCAATTACTGGGCAAATTACCGCTACACATTCAAGAGCTCCAGCAGCCACGCGCAGACATTTCCCAAGTATGCACTGGCGGTTGCGATCGGCTTATCAACTAATACCTTGTTGTTTGCCGCGTTTTTATGGTTGTTCGATAACTATCTCGCCCTGCCCTGGGTCGAGCATTATTTGGCTGCCCAGGTTCTGGCTACGGGAATTACCGTGTTGCTGAATTTCGCGGTGCATAAATTCTGGATCTACAGGAATCATTAACATGACAACGTCCATTCCATCGCTTGCGGTTGTTATTCCCTGTTACAACGAACAAGAGATGTTGCCCAAAACACTGGCAACCATGCTGAGCCTGCGCGACTCAATGATCGCCAAAGGCAAAATCAATCACGACTCCAAGATTTATTTGGTCGATGATGGCAGCAAGGATAAAACCTGGAATATTCTCGCCGAAGAAGCCGCAAAAAATTCTGCTTTGGTTGCGGTAAAACTATCGCGCAACAAAGGCCACCAAAATGCTCTTTATGCAGGCCTGTGCACTACCACCGAAGATATTACGGTCAGTATCGATGCCGACCTGCAGGATGATCCGCAAAATATTGAAGCGATGGTGGATGAATATTTAAAGGGCAACGATGTTGTTTATGGCGTCCGCTCAGCGCGCCACACCGATACCTTCTTCAAACGCTTTACCGCTGAAGGCTATTATCATCTGATGAAAAAAATGGGCGTCGATTTGGTATTCAACCACGCCGACTTCCGTTTGCTGTCCCGCCGCGCATTGGAATCATTAAAAGAATACGGCGAATCCAATTTGTTTTTGCGCGGCATAGTGCGCGAAGTAGGCTACCCATCATCTGTTGTTGAATATGAGCGTCAAGCGCGTGAAGCAGGCGAAAGTAAATATCCACTGAAAAAAATGCTGTCATTCGCTTGGAAGGGCATTACCGCATTTTCCACCGCACCATTACGCATGATCACCGTGCTAGGCCTACTCTCAGGATTCGCCTCTTTTACTCTGATCGCCTGGGTTCTGGTAGTGCGTTTATTTACCGACAATGCCGCCCCCGGCTGGGCATCGGTACTCTTGCCGCTGCTTTTTATCGGCAGTGTGCAATTGCTTTGCCTTGGTATTATTGGCGAGTACTTATCAAAGATTTATGAGGAAGTTAAAAGAAGGCCTAAATTTCACATTAATGAAGTAATAAATAAACCGAAGGATTAGTTCCCAGATAACAAATTTTAACGAGAAAAACATAATGAATCCTGAAATTACAACCTCGGATACGGGCCCGGAGCCGCTCAATGACTTGGATTGTAATAATTCATACAATCGGTCTCGTGCCGAGACAAAGCTAACGCCGCTTGTACCAATAGACAAACTGACCCCGCCAATATTCTTAGCTACAGGGATGTTGAATTACCTTCAGCTTTACCTCTGCCTGGCAATAATTTTTAATTTAGGCCTGTTGTTCTGGGATGGAAATGGAGGAGACTTAGGCTTTTGGGAGGATTGGATAAAACAACTCAGGAATAATGGCTATAAAAACTTTAATGGCAATTATCCTCCAGTGTACATTCACTGGTTATATCTTCTAGGGCAGATTTACAACTACCTGCAACTACCCGTTGAAAATAATCTGTTTCTAAAATTCTTATCACAAATACCAATTATGCTGTCACATTTAGCACTGGTTGGGATTGTGTATCAATTGCTAAAACGCTTTCATCATACAAATTGGCACTTTCATACCTGCTTGATACTGACCGCCTTCAATCCAGCCATTTTTTTGAACGGACCAATTTGGGGGCAAGTGGATGTGATGCCCCTCATTCCTGTTCTAATCGCAGTCTTAGCTAGTACCAGTGAACGCTTTCGCGTGTTCACATTTCCTTTCTATACACTTGCTTTGCTCACAAAATTTCAAATGATCGCGTTTGCACCAGTGATGGGAATTATTTTTTTACGCCATTTCAAGACCCATATAATAGGTTGCTTTTTTTCGCTCACAGTAATCATTCTAGCCTTTCTACCGTCGATAATTACCGGCGGTTTCGCACAGTCGTTTAAACTTGCCTACGTTGACGTGCTGCATCAATATGGCGCCACTACAATGGGGGCCGCAAACCTATGGATTTTGTTAACAGGAAATGCTGCTCCTGACACCATCATTTTATTTGGCGTTGATCCTGAGTCGCCTTTGGCGCTTATCTTCAAAGCAAAAAACTTCGGCATGCTCAGCTTCACCTTAGTATGCTTACTCGTGTTTACACAAGGAGTGAGTAGATTAGCAAGACAAAAGTTACCGAATAGAAATCCCGACAATGCGGGCCAGCTATTTTTTTATTCGATGATATGCGCTACTGCATTTTTCACACTTCTTCCGGCCATGCACGAACGCTACTTGCTACCGGCAGTTATTGTATCTCTCGTCTACTACGCACTTAGCCCAGGTAAAATCCTTTTTCCTTTGATCCTTACGTTCGTCTCTGCATTCAACGTTGCTATGTGTTTGGGGATCAAAACCTCGAGCGTCTGGCCCGCAATCTCATGGGTGATGTTAGCCGCATTTTGCTATGCCTTACTAGAACTAATCCTAGGCAAATACTGGACTGTTATTGCAAAAGGAACGTTGAAAATACTGTTTGGAATTAAATACTTTTGGTTAATTTTTTTAGTGCTCGGGCTTATGTACATGAGTGACCGGCTATATAAGGAAACACGACCGGAATATCCAACACTGGAATTTAATCAACAATTCTTGACAGATCTGCCAATTGCATCAAACAAACAGGATTATGGCCAACTTAATATCAATAAGAGTGTAAATGGCAACGCACTGAGAGCTGACAATCAGAGTTACGCTATAGGTCTTGGCACACATGCCAACTCCATTATTGAATATGACCTTCCAGCAAACAGCAAAAACTTAACATTGCTTGTCGCGCTTGACGATGAGGTTGAATCAGCAAGCGTTAAATTTTCAATATGGGGTGATAACAAACTTCTGTGGGAGTCGAAAAATCATTATGGAGGCGAAGCTCCTGAGCCGGCCAACATTGACTTAAGCCACGTGGCTCGATTGCGTTTACAAGTAGACGGTATAAATGATATCGGTAGTGACCATGCGAATTGGCTCAGCCCCATACTTACACTGGATATGGAAACCATTACCCCAAATGACTTGTCACCTAAACAAGCCAATCCTTCACTTATCAACCAGTGAATGCGTAGAGTAAGTAATTATGAAAAATACGAACCGCTATTTAATCACCACAC
>CAIOHY010000119.1 GCA_903858205.1 uncultured Cellvibrio sp. | reverse complement strand
GGCCTATTACAGGCAGTGCTAATCACGTTATTGGCACTTATCAGCGCACGCTTTTTGGTGCGCGAGACAGCTGCAAGCGATGCCCATGAATTTGCCGCACTGGATGGCCTGCGCGGCCTGCTGGCCTTAACGGTGTTTATGCACCATAGCGTCTACTGGTTTTATTACTCCAGAGGGCAGGGTTGGCACGGCGGCGATTCTGTACTTTATGAGAACTTCGGACAAACCAGCATCTGCCTATTCTTTATGGTCAGCGGTTTTTTGTTTGGCCATAAGTTATTGGATGCACGCCAAAAGCCGCTAGATTGGCTAAGACTTTATTGCTCAAGACTACTGCGGCTGGGCCCGCTGTATTTTGCAGTGCTGCTGCTTATTCTGACCCTGATTGCGGTTAAATCCGGTTTTACTATGCAACAGGATTGGCACGAGTTCTGGATCAGCTTGCGTCACTGGCTGCTATTCACTATCCCCAGCCATGCAGACATCAACGGTTTTCCAAATACTCACCTCCTCACTGCTGGCGTGGTTTGGACACTACCCTACGAATGGTACTTTTATCTGTGTTTGCCAGCAGTTAGCCTCCTACTCGGTAGCCGCAGCCAAGGCAACCCTTTACCCTGGTTGCTGATTAGCGCAGCCTGCGTACTAACGTTTAGCTACTGGGGACTGGATTCCACCCTGCTATGGGGATTCATCGGGGGGGGCGTTGCAGCCCTGACAATTCGCCATGCGGAATTACGTCAACTACTCCGCGGCATGAACTGGGTAGCCGTTGCGTGCCTGATTATTGCTTACACCTGCTTTACCACCAACCAGTACTACACTCGCCTGCTAATACTGACCGTGGCATTGACCAGCATTGCAGCTGGTACTGATTTATTTGGCTTGCTCACTAGCCGCTGTTGCCGCGCACTTAGCAATATTAGCTACGGAGTTTACCTGCTCCACGGGCTGGTGCTTTACCTAACATTTAACTGGGTTATAGGCCCTGAAACCAGCACCACAATGACGGAGCAACAGCATGTCCTGCTGATGGTTCTACTCACGCCAGTCATAGTAGCCATTTCCGCTCTTAATTGGCATTGGCTGGAGTGGCCAGCGATGCAAAACACGTCCAAACTCGCCCGTTGGGTGCGTAGTTTTTACCCTGCCGCACCATCCCCGGTACTAGCTCCAAAGCCCGCTGAACCCTCAAGCGCGGTGATGGCAAGCCACCCAAGCGAAAAGCCAATTGAACCGGTGGAGCGCCGCCATGACTAATCCATTAGCACAACATTTTGAGATTGGATCAAGCCCGGCATCACCCGACAATGCGATTGGCCGACAATCCAAAATGCGGTTCAGCTACTCGTTATACTGGGCTACGCTGGTTCTGTTTGTTCTAGCGGCGGCGGCGCGCCTACTTTGGCTAGGCGATTACCCCGGAGGTCTCAATCAAGATGAGGCCTCCTCAGGCTATGACGCTTGGGCACTACTAAGCGAAGGCATTGATCGCCACGGCCTTAGCTGGCCGGTTCACTTTATCGCCTGGGGCAGCGGCCAAAATGCGCTCTATGCTTACCTGTCCATGCCTTTTATGGCGGTGGGAGGCCCCAGTGTTGCCAACCTTCGGCTTGCCGCTGCCTGTTTAGGCGTAATGGGATTATGGATCTTTTGGCGCCTAGGTCGTCGCCAGGACCAGCAGCTGGCGTTCTGGGCGCTGCTGGTTATAGCAACCAGTCCGTGGCACCTGATGGCGTCGCGCTGGGCACTGGAATCCAATGCCGTACCGCCCGTGGTACTACTTGCAGTCTACTGCCTGACTAGATCCAAAACTGACCTGCGGTGGCTGGTTGCGGGATCTGCAGTTCTCGCAAGCTCGGTCTATGCCTACGGTACCGCTTACTTTTTTGCGCCACTGTTCTTACTCTGCGCTTGGTTAATTGTCGCGCGCCAGCGGACTATTCCTCTTAAATGGCTCCTTATCAGCGGAGTTGCGGCGTTTTTAGTGGCCGTACCCATAATGGCGTTTATCCTAAACAACAGTTTTGGGTCTGGCCACTTACAATGGGGTCCATTTACCATCCCGAAGTACCCCAGCGAAGCTCGCTATAGCGGGATGTTTTTACCTCTGGCTGAAAATGGCTGGAGCCAAATCCCAAAGAACTCCATTCAGGTTTTCCACATGCTACTCGGAGCCCAGGATGACGGTCTTCCCTGGAATGCAGCACCTCACTGGGGGCCCCAACTTTGGATATTAACCCCCTTCTTGATGTTAGGTGCAGGCTACGCATTGCGTGCGCGTAACCTGATAGACGAACTCATGCTAGCCTGGCTTGTCTGCGCTCTGATTACCGCCTGCTGCACCTCAGCCAATATCAATCGCATCAATTTAATTTGGCTACCTTCGCTGTGGCTATCGGCACGTGGGTTGTGGTTGCTTAGCGGATTTACACTGTGGAATAAAATTGCACAATTCAGCCTGCTGGCAGTGGGGGTCTTTTTCACGCTGTACTATTTCAATTCATGGCAGGAACGGATCACAGAAAATTTTTCCCCTGGTCTGGGAGAATCGCTAGAGGCAATAGCGGCGGAAGCGCCGCCGAATGCCCCCATAACAGTGACCCACCACAGCGTCTACACCAATAGCCTATTTTTCTTGCGTACCAACCCTAAGGAGTATGTGGCGACAGCACAAATTCCTGACCCTAGATCACCCTTTGCTACAGTGAATGGCTTTGGCCGGATTAGTTTTGGCATTACCGACGAACGTATCTTCAGTGGAAATTACTGGGTAGCGAATCGCTCTGAGTTGCACAAATTTCCGCTTTTCAGTTTTGATATTCGCACTTTTGGTTTCTACGCCGCAATCACTCGCAAACCTCAATCGGAGCTAGCCTGTTATCGTCCACTCGAACTTAGTCGTTTCACGGGCCAACAGGACCATGGCAGCCTGGGCTTGAACACCGAAGTGGACAGCTATAATTTTGGCCTTCCAATCGCTGACCAAACCTTCAACTTTGGTTTGGGTGTTCATGGCGACAGCAAATGGACCACACCCCTGGATAGCGGATCCGAAACGCTGGAGTTGGGAATGGGATTGTCTTCCAATAGCAGCTGCTCGGACGGAATGAATTTTCGAGTTCTGCTGGATGGCAAACAGGTATTTGAATCAGGCAAACTCAGACCCGGCGCTATTCACTTCGCCAAAATCCCTCTGAACAACGCACAGCAGCTCACGCTCACAACCAGCGCCGGCTATCACAACCGTTGCGACCATGGTCTCTGGATTACTCCCACCATCAAACGCTGCACCCCCTAATTGCAGAATCGCGGGGCGCGGATAGCCCCGCTAGCAACCAAACCGGCTATAATGCGGGCCTTTTTGGGTAGCCTAGCGCAACCCTTTTTTTCATACACCTCATCAGCGGAATAGCATCATGGGTTTCAATTGCGGCATCGTCGGCCTGCCCAACGTCGGCAAATCAACACTGTTTAACGCCCTGACCAACGCGGGCATCAGCGCCGAAAACTTTCCCTTCTGCACTATTGAGCCTAATGCCGGTATCGTGACCGTACCCGATCCACGCCAAGACATGCTCGCGTCAATCGTAAAACCCGAGCGCGTTGTTGCCACCACTATGGAATTTATCGACATCGCCGGTATTGTTGCTGGCGCATCGCGCGGTGAAGGACTGGGCAACAAATTCCTCGCCAACATCCGCGAGACCGACGCCATCGCCCACGTTGTGCGCTGCTTTGATGACGACAACGTGATTCACGTAGCCAACGGTGTAAATCCCGCTGCCGATATTGAAGTCATCAACACCGAACTCGCGCTCGCCGATCTGGAAGCGGTAGACAAAGCCATCAATCGTTACGCCAAATCCGCCAAAGGTGGCGACAAACACGCGATAGCGATCAAAGCCTTGCTGGAAAAAGTGCAACCGCATTTGAACGAAGCCAAACCACTGCGCTCCTTCGGCTTGGACAAAGAAGAAGTGGCCATGCTGAAAGAAATTAATCTGCTCACGTTAAAACCCACCATGTATATCGCCAACGTAGCGGAAGACGGTTTTGAAAATAATCCGCATTTGGATGTGGTACGCAAAATCGCTGAAGAAGAAAAATCCATCGTGGTACCGATTTGCAATAAATTGGAAGCCGACATCGCCGAATTAGAAGGCGACGACAAAAAAGAATTCCTTGATGAGATGGGCATGGAAGAACCTGGCTTGAACCGCGTAATTCGCGCCGGTTATCAACTACTCGGCCTGCAAACTTACTTTACCGCCGGTGTAAAAGAAGTGCGCGCATGGACCATTCCTGTCGGCGCAACTGCACCGCAAGCTGCAGGTGTTATTCACACCGATTTCGAAAAAGGTTTTATCCGCGCTGAAACCATTTCTTACGAAGACTTTGTGCAATACAAAGGTGAACAAGGTGCGAAAAACGCAGGGAAATCACGCAAAGAAGGAAAGGAATATGTAGTGAAAGATGGTGATGTTTTGCATTTTTTGTTTAATGTCTAACAACACCAATTAAAGCGGGCTTGTTATTTGTGAGCATTTAACTTCCCAAAAAATACGGCGACTTT
>CAIOHY010000118.1 GCA_903858205.1 uncultured Cellvibrio sp. | reverse complement strand
TCCCAGCGCTGGTTGCGCCAGTTGTCGGCAACTTGGCTGGACTTCTCCAAAATAATATTATCGATTCCCTGCTGTGAGAGACAGTAGCTCATGGACAGCCCCGCCTGCCCGGCACCAATAACAATCGCGCTGTGATGTTTGCGCAGTGGGAATGAGTGAATATTTGCTGCCATGTTCATACTATTTCCTATAACAATAATTTAATTAACCTGCGAGACGCGTACATCACCAGCAATTTCTTGCTCGCGTAAAAATTGTAATTTGCACTGAATTCTTTCCAATTCACCGCTGGCAGCGGTGCAGTAATAACCAAAGCGTTGATACACTCGCTCGGACGCCGCATTCAGCGCAGCTTGAACACGCTCATCAAATTCGCGCTGACTGTATTCGCTGCCCGCCGTTAAATGTTCACGCACTATGGTGGAGGGCGAGTAATAAGTGACCTTATCGCCGTCAGGCCAGATCACATTAAAATTAACCGAGGGCATGTGCGCCTCCCATGGCGGTCAGTGGTTGTTGGTTAACATCCCAAAATTCGGCGGTGGCACCGAGGTAGTCGAGCTGGATTTTTCCATCGCTGGTAAAGCTGCCAATAGGCGCGCAACTTAAATGCGAGTGTTGAAAATAATTCAGCAATGCAGACACCTTGTCTGGCTCGACCGCGAGCAAAAAACCGAAGCTTTGAAAAGCGCGCAGCCAACGCAATAAATCCCCCGCAGGGCGCGGGATTGCACTTAAATCCAACAGAGCACCACAACCGGTTAATTCCAACATCATGATCAAGGTGCCGAGCAAACCACCGTTGCTAATATCTTTTGCAGCAACAGCTAAACCCACTTCTGCCAATTCCGCCGGTACACTCCACTGCGCGCGAATCTGTTCCGGTGTTTTACCTTGCACGCACCCCCAGTAGGGCAAATCGCCGTGCCAACTGCCGGTTAAATCCGTTAGCATAAATAAGCGCTGGCCAGGCTTAATGTGGTGACAAGACAATAATTTTTTTGCGTGACCGGTAATTGCCACAGCGAGATGGGGAGTAAATCCGGGTTGAATGCTACTGTGCCCACCGGCAAAATAAATTCCAAAAACATCGCAGGCACGCTTCATGTGTTTTAATAAAATTGCGCTGGCTTCTTCATCGCTATGCCAGTAAGCGTTGACGATTGCCGTTGGCCTGCCGCCCATTGCGGCTATATCGCTAATATTGACCATTACCGACGACCAACCTGCTGCACGCGGATCATTGCGCACAAAATCCGGCAACATGCCTTCCATCGCCAGCAGTTGAAAACCCTCTGCCGTTTTAAATGCAGCGCAATCATCCCCCGGCATTGCGTAGCGTTGTTCAAGTGATAAATCGGTTCGGTTGCCGCAAAAACTGGCAGCAATTTTTATCGCTGTTTTTGCAGAAATTTCTGGAAGTGCGCGCAGTTCATCGCATAGCGAATCCAATTCACTTTGTTGGTGATGCCCCCAACTGCTGCAGGCGGATTTTTTGTTTTTGACGGTTGCAAGGCTATTCATCACCATCACCCCAAATGCCTTGGCATAAACGGATACTGCTCTAACTCTGCCTGCATACGCACATGTGGCCGGCCTGCAACCTCAATAGTGCCCAGAGTTTGCCAATGCACTGAGCGAAAATAAGTTTCATTTTGTGGCTGCACGTTGGCGAGAAAACGTGTGCAACCTGAATCTTTTGCGCGCGAGACCGCTTCATTAATTAATGCTTTACCGATGGATTGATGACCGCGATACGCGCGTGCAACACACAAGCGACCACCAAACCAGAGATTGTCGTGTTCGTCATCGACTTGATAAATACGCACCGCACCCACCAGGTCATCCGCCACTGCACAGTTAGTTGCGAGTGCCACAATGGCGATCGCGCGAAAGTCCTGTCCGTCCTGTTCGTTATCTGGCAGGATTTGTTGCTCCTGCGCAAACACCGATTTACGCAGTGCAAAATACCGCTGCTTTTCCCATGAGCTTTCAGCCACCTTCACTTGAATATGTTGCGAGCGGAAATCGGTAAACTGTTGGTCATCAAACGCATACTGCAGCCGGGCCATGAGCCACCTCCTGTTCGTAACTTTTGAGTGATGAGCAGGCGCCGCACTTCGCGCAACCTGCTTTAAGTGAATCTGATTGAATACCTGCACGCACCAGTGCGGGACCAAGTTCGCGAAATAAGCGATCAAGCATTTCTGCACTCGGCATAGGGTGATGCTCCAGCGGCGTACCCGCGACGGGCACAAACGGCACCACGAAGGGATACACACCGAGTTCAATTAATTGTTTGCTCATCGCAATAATTTCGTCTTCGGTATCGCCCAAACCCGCGAGAATATAAGTGCTGACATTGCCGCGCCCAAATACAGCAACCGCCGCTTTAAAAGCCGACATGTAACGGCTGAGTGGCACTGTTGCTTTGCCCGGCATAATATTTTTGCGCACGCGTTCGCTCACCGCTTCAAGATGCATTCCGAGCGCATCTACACCCGCCTCTTTTAATCGCTGAAACCAAATATCGTCATCGGGCGGCTCGCATTGCGCTTGAATCGGAATATCCGCGGCTGCTCGCACCGCGCGCGCAGATTCGACTAATACTGCCGCACCGCGATCCAATGTTTTGGGTGTGCCGGTGGTCATAATCATTTGGGTTACGCCATCCAACTCGACCGCAGCGCGCGCCACTTCAGCTAATTGTTCTGGCGTTTTATGGGCGATGGTTTTTCCATTTTTTAGCGATTCTTCAATCGCACAAAATTGACAGGATGTATCGCGGTTGCGATAGCGTACGCACTCTTGCAACACCGTAGTCGCGAGCACATCTTTACTGTGCAAGGTGGCGATCTTCCAATAGGGAATACCGTCGCTCGTCGTTAATTCATAAAATTTCGGGCGCCCCGGCATGGCCGCTTTGGCAATTAACTTTTCGTGTTCAAATATCAATACTTGTTCGTGATTCGAATCTGCTTTGGCACTAAACGGAGAGCGCCGCACTTGCTCGTTAAACACCGGAATCATGCTGGTCTGGCTGACAAAATCGAACGCCTTGTGATCCGTCGGCCCGGCACCGCCGGTGCGCGTCAAGCCAAGATTTTTTTCATCGATCCAACGCAACCCCTGCGTTTGAATTTGCGTTAATTGCTGACTGCTCAGTGCCATGACCAGAATCCTCTAATTGCTTGCGCTAGAAAGGTGGGTATTTGCAACAGCGGACACCAGTGTTAAAGCCGTAGCGCTTTCATCCAGCGAATTTTTTTCGCTCGCCGCGCTGGGCTTTTTCAGCGGATGGGTGTGACTCGTGGGTGTTTTATCGATTAGCAAACTCAATAGTTCGGGGCGACTGTAATGACCCACGGAGTCCATCATGCGTTTGCGTTTGTTGATGAGATTAAAATCCAGTTCCGCGATGCACGCGCCTTCGCCTGAATCACTGCGCAAGGGCGTGCCGAGTAATTTTCCTTCCGGCGAAACAATTGCGGTAAAACAGCCTCCGCTAATTGCAGCGATTGGCCCGCCAGTATCCGCAACAATTTGCGCTTGCTGTTCCGGCGTCAACCAACCGGTAGCATTCACAACAAAACAGCCGGATTCCAAAGCGTGATGGCGAATCGTAGCTTCAATTTGCTCGGCAAAAATTTCACCGACTAATGAACCGGGAAACATGCTCACGTGAATTTGTTCGCGATCCGCCATCAGCGCGTAACGCGCGAGCGGGTTGTAATGCTCCCAACAAGCGAGCGAACCCACGCGGCCGACGGCGGTATTTACCGCGCACAACCCGGAACCATCGCCCTGCCCCCACACCATGCGTTCATGAAACGTCGGCGTAATTTTGCGGCGATGCTGCACAAGCTGGCCATCGGCATCAAACAACAATTGAGCGTTGTAAATGGAACCGCCGTCGCGCTCGTTGATGCCGACGGACACCACCATCTTCGCTGCTTTGGCAGCGGCAGAAATTTGCTGCGTGTAAATGGAAGGCACCTCTACCGATTCTTGCATCAGCAACAAATGCTGTGCGCCCATCGCGCAGGGTGCCTGGATAAATGAAAAATACGGGTAGTAAGGCACCAGGGTTTCTGCGAACACCGCGAGCTCGACTCCTTGCTTACCGAGATCCGCAATTAATTCGCAAATCTTGTTTACAGTGCCGGCGCAGGAGTAAAGCACCGGGCTGCACTGGACGGCAGCAGCCACGACTTTGTTCATAGGTAACCCTGATGTTGTTGAGCCTTAATAGCTGGGTGTTAATAAAAGAAGCGGTTTAGCATCGACAAAAATCAGGTCGTCCAGGTGTGAACAACAAACGCATTTTCACGTCGCATCAACAATTGCAGATCCATCACATCAAGCGGATTGATAGGACGGATGCCTTCGATCAAGGCTTTTTCGGTTTGCCCATAGAGCGCTTGCAAAGCAAAACGGCAGGCGTAAACCTCGCCACCTTCTGCCATAAAGGCTTTCAGTTGCGCGTTGTAGGCAAGATGTCCAGGGAAAGCTTCCGCGCCCAGCGTTGGGAACCCGCGCTGCACGCCCAACAACACACCTGGGCCGTACAACAGGATTTTGGTTTCAAACCCTTTGCGCAAAATGCGCTTGGCCTGCAGCAAATTCACCAAGCCAATCGAGCCTTCAAAGGCCACGGTATGAAAGGTCAGTAGTGCTTTGGCGCCGGGTTCAGCTTGCACATCCTCAAACACTTTTTCTTCGTAATCGACCAGAAAGTCACCGGTTTGATAATGGGGGATATCCACGACTGGCATAGCTGTTTCCTCAATAGTTGGTAGTGCGATAGACGCGGTTAGGTTGAGCGACTTCGGTTAAGTCGTACTACCCCTATTGCGATAGGCGTACCAGCTTTGAGAGAAAACCCCAGACATCGGACAGCTAATTTTTTTATTGAGTAAATTCAATGAGTTAAATCTGAAAAATTGTAGCCGCTGAAGAATCTGAGGGTGCGCGGGCTTAAAAACTCACAACGCAATTGCATAGTAATACTCAAGTGCGTAGCATTGAATTACGCACTTGAGTAGAACCACATGCCACCGCACCCAAGAGAAATCCATCATGTTTGATACTGACTCATCCGAAGAATGGGGACGCCTCGCCTACTGGATGCGCAACGCCGCGTTTGAGCAGTGCCCCGAACCTTTGATGCTGCTCGACCCTCAGGAAAACAAATACATCGACTGCAATATTGCGGCCACGCAGATGCTGGGGTTTGATCGGCAAGACATTCTGAAAATGCCCATCTCTTACATCCACGGGCGGGAGCTGGGTCAGTTGATTGTGTTCACCCAGGAGGCATTGCAGCGCGGTCATGCCAAAAGCAAACGCATTTCCTGTCGATTAAAAAACGATATGCATATCCCAGTGGAATTATCCGCTTCGCGCACAGTGATTAAAGGGCGCGAATATTTGGTGGTATCGATTAAAGATATTGATTCAGAAGAGCGCCAGCGCGATAAAGCCGATGCTGATCGCCTCGCCCGCAACGGCATTCTGGAATGGAAACATTTACAATCGATTTTTCAGCAAGGTGAGCGCCATAATTTATTAATGCTCACGTCAGTTGGCGACGGAATTTATTGTGTGGATACCAACGGCCTCTGCACCTTTATCAACCCTGCCGCAAAACGTTTACTCGGTCGCACCGACGGCGATGTACTCGGTCAGAACATTCACTATGTTCATCATCACACTCACGACGACGGAACTCACTATCCGGTTGAAGAATGCCCCATTTATGCCGCCATTCGCGACGGCGTAGTACACGAAGGCATTCAGGAAGTTTTTTGGAAACACGATGGCACTCCCTTCCCGGTTGAATTCACCAGCACACCGATTATTTCTGGCG
>CAIOHY010000117.1 GCA_903858205.1 uncultured Cellvibrio sp. | reverse complement strand
CAAATACCACACATAGTCATCTCTGCTGCGTTTGCGCGAATAGCGCTCCAGAATATCGGCACACTGTTGATAACTTCCTGCTTTCATGAGTGCTTCAGCGTGACGAATAATCAATGGATAGCTATCTGGATATTGCTTTAATTGCGCTTCCAGAATTTCCAGGCCGGCCTTATAGCGCTCGGCGGCGATTTCAATATCGGAGCGCATAATTTGGTAAGTAACCCGCGTCGGGTCTTTTTCCAGTAGCGGGGCGAGCGCATCGCGCGCGGCATCGAATTGGCTAGCTTCTGTGAGCGCAAGAACCAATCCATAGCGGCTGGCATCAGGGTTATCGCTTTCTTTGTCCAGCTCACTTTTGAACATGCGCGCGGCGATTTGTGGAGTTTCCTCTGCGCCTACACGGACGCGGGTGCGCACGAGCTGAAATTCAAGGTTGTCTTCCATCGGTTTTCGCACGTATTGCATAGCGCGGTTGCGCGCATCGGCCACGCGGGTTTCGCTGACCGGGTGAGTAAGGAGATATTCAGGTGGTCGTCTATTCAACCGATTGGCGCGTACCATCTGCTCGAACATATCGGCGGCGGCATAGGGGTCAAGCCCGGCCTGGACGATGGTCTGCATCCCAATACGGTCGGCCTCTTGTTCGTTTTGGCGACTAAACGCAAGCGATGCCTGCTGGGCAGCAGCTTGGGTACCCATAATCGCCGCAACACCCGCATCGCTATTGCTGTTCGCTGCCAACACTAATCCGGCAAGCATACCGGCGAGCATGGGCATCATCATATTTTTTTGCTGTTCAAGCCTGCGCGCATAGTGGCGTTGACTCAAGTGGCCTAATTCGTGGGTGAGTACCGCAGCGAGTTGGTTTTCAGTTTTGGCATACATCAATAAGCCGGTGTGGACACCTATTATGTTTCCAGGTACCGCAAAGGCGTTAAGCGTGTTATTTTCGGCGACAACCAAATCTATTCTTTTTTCGTCTAGTTGGCTGTGTGGAATTAGACGGTTGAACAGCTGCTCCAGATAATCAATGATCAGCGGATCGGATGAGGTGGCTACCTGGCTGCGATAGGCTCTGAGCCAGCGCTGACCCAGCATTTTCTCCTGCGCGGGGGAGATCATGATCGAGCTGGTGTCGCCTAAGTTTGGAAGTTCCACTTCAGCATGTGTGGAGTAAGGTGTGGCGATTAAGCCGCCGACTACTAAAAGTGCGCTACCTAGTGGCGCCACTAGGCGATGGAAAAGGCTGGCGATGCGGCGCTGAAAAGACATTGACACGGACTGATTGACTCCTGCTGGAACCCGCGCGGATGGCGGTGGCGGCAAAAAAATAGGGCGCAACTCTAGCCTTTTTGACGCGCAAAGACTAGGTTAGCAACCTTTTATGACCATAAGCTCAGTTGCTGGTTCTACTCGGCAAGTAATAAATACACTTGCGTAGGTCGATGTCGCTGAAGCAGGTGTTCGTAAATTAGGTTTTCATATTTGGTAGTCTGCCGTGAGTAAAGACATAGACTGTTTTGGCTATCCTGGGGCGCATGAATTAGATACACGTGGTTTGCGTTGTCCGCTGCCGCTACTCAAAGCTAAGCAAATGTTGCGTGATATGGCCGAAGGGCAGGTGCTGCGTGTGCTTGCGACCGACGCAGGGTCAGTGCGGGATTTTCAGGCTTATGCGCAATTGAGTGGGCAGGAATTGATGGCGTTTGCAGAGTTGGATGGGGTCTATTGTTACCTGCTTAAAAAGTCTGCGACATAGCGGAACTGCGTGAAAAGTTGATCAATCAGTATTTGTCTTGTGTGACTACTGATGGCTAAGTGAGTTTGTTATGGTGAAATTCTGGTGCAGCTTGAATCTCGATTGCCGTGCTTCATGGCTACTGGCCGTTGTGTGTCTGTTTAGCAGTCAGCTGGTTTGTGCGCAAAGCAGTAGCACGCAAAGCAATCCGAATTCTATTTTCAATGCAACCATAGACCTCAATACCACCGGCGTAATCAAGAGTGAAAACGACAAGCGCAGCTATCGGTACCTGGTGCTGGACAATCAGCTGCGCGTTCTGCTGATCTCTGATCCCGCCACAGAAAAATCGGCGGCTGCATTGGATGTGCATGTCGGCGCAAATCAAAGTCCGGCAGATCGTCCTGGGCTCGCCCATTTTCTCGAGCACATGTTGTTTCTGGGAACAGAAAAATATCCACTGGCGGGTGAGTATCAGGAGTTTATCTCCCAGCATGGCGGCAGTTTTAACGCGTATACCGCAGCAGAAAACACCAATTATTTTT
>CAIOHY010000116.1 GCA_903858205.1 uncultured Cellvibrio sp. | reverse complement strand
TCCCTTCCCGGTTGAATTCACCAGCACACCGATTATTTCTGGCGGCAGCATTATTGGTGCCGTGGTGGTGTTTCGCGATATTAGCCAGCGCATGGAAACCGAAAAACAACTGCGCGATGCGTTAAAAGAAGTGAGCGAATTAAAAGCCCGCCTTGAAGATGAAAATGCCTATCTACAGCAGGAGATACTCATCGAGCAGCGCTACCACGGCATCATCGGTGAAAGCACTGCTATCAAACGCATCCATCAGAAAATTGAACTGGTCGCACAAACTGAAGCGGCGGTATTAATTACTGGGGAATCCGGCACCGGAAAAGAATTAATTGCACGCGCGATTCACGACGCCAGCCATCGCAAAGATAAACCCATGATCCGCGTCAATTGCGCAGCAATTCCCCACGAATTATTTGAAAGTGAATTTTTCGGCCATATTCGCGGCGCCTTTACTGGTGCAGTGCGCGACCGCATAGGTCGCTTTGAATTGGCAAACGGTGGCACACTATTTTTGGATGAGGTCGGGGAAATCCCACTGGAATTACAAAGTAAATTGCTGCGCGTGCTGCAAGAAGGCCAACTCGAACGCGTGGGTGAAGAAAAAACCCGTAACGTCGATGTTCGCATCATAGCCGCCACCAACAAAGATTTAAAAAAGGAAGCCGAGGCTCATCGCTTCCGCGAAGATTTATATTTTCGCTTGAATGTATTTCCCATCCACTCACCCCCACTTCGTGAACGCGGCACCGACATAAACCTGTTGGCCACCCATTTTCTCGAACAAGCCAGTTTAAAATTTGGCAAAAAAGGCTGCAAATTACGCCAGAGCGATTTGAAGCCGCTGCAATCCTACAATTGGCCGGGCAATATTCGTGAATTGCAAAATGTAATGGAGCGCGCGGCAATTACCTCACACCAAGGTCGCGTTTCTATTGATCTGCCCCTGACTGCCACTTCAATAGCCATTTCTGCTCCTGCGGATGCCAATGCAGAACACACAATTATTCCTGATGATGAAATGCAAGAAAGAGTAAAGCGCAACATGCTTACTGCGCTTGAACAATGCGAGTGGAAATTGTTTGGCGAGGATGGCGCTGCATCGCTGTTGAAACTAAAACCGACAACGCTTGCATCGAGGATAAAGCGCCTGGGACTGAAACGCTAAAACTTAAAACACTAGGGTCTAACAACACCAGGTTGGTGCACAGACTTACGGCAAATCAAACACCAACGCTTTTACCGCATCCTGCTGCGCAACCATCACCAGGCTATTAATGTTTTCGATTTTTGCACCATCGCCCGGCTGCAGGATTTCACCTTCAATCGCCAACTCGCCGTTGATCACATGCACGTAGTATTTACGTTGTGTTGATGCAGGCAATTCAGCGCTGGTGTTGCTATCGAGCAATAACTGATACAAGCGTGCATCTTGCTTGATTGTCAAACTGCCCGCTTCACCATCAGGGCTCACCGCAAGCGTCAGACCTTTTTTACTGCCAAAATCTTTTTGCTGGTAACCGGGTGCTTGGCCGTACACATTGGGTTGAATCCAGATTTGCAAAAAATGTAACTCTTTTGTTTGCGACGGATTAAATTCGCTGTGACGGATACCGCTGCCCGCTGACATCAATTGGAACTCGCCGGGTGGCAAAGTCGCTACGTTGCCCGCGCTATCTTTATGGGCAATTTCACCGGCGAGTACATAGCTGATAATTTCCATATCGCGATGGCCGTGCGTGTCAAAACCGGAATCTGCGGCGACTCGATCATCGTTAATCACCCGCAGCGCTGAAAAACCCATCTGGCGCTCGTCATAATAATTGCCGAATGAAAAGGTATGTTTACTCTTCAACCAACCGAAGTCGGCACCACCGCGCTGGTTACTGCGTCTGATATTGATCATAGGTCACCTCATTTTTTGCACGCTTTACTGGAGCGTCGGGTATCAGGAATATTTCGCTTTTTGTAAATTAGGGCTTTGCTGTACGAGAGGTAAGATTAGGCGTTCGTGTTACGATGATAAATAGATAAAAACAAGGAGTTATGATCTTATTTTTAGATCATAAATGAGTTGATGGCGAGCAATGAGAGCAGCCCCTGCTGCAAGATGTAATCATAACGCTTGCAGTGCAAGCCAAATGAGCACGCCATAGCGAAGTGACTTTCCTATCGCCACCAACACCAAAAATTGCCAAAAACGAATTCGCATAACACCCGCAAAAAAAGTCAGAGGATCACCAATCACAGGCACCCAGGCAAACAATAGCGATACCAGACCAAAACGCTGAAACTGTCGCTGTGCCCGTGACAATTGCTCGGGTTTGAATGGAAACCATTTTTTATCTTGCCAGCGCAAGCATTCTCTTCCCAAATACCAGTTGATACATGAACCCAGAGTGTTACCGCTTGTTGCAACCAGCCAGAGTAATAGTGGCGAATATTGTTGATAAAGCAGTGTGACGAGCAGTGCTTCCGATGACAGGGGAAAAAGTGTGGCGGCGATAAGGGCGGTAAAAAACAGCGAGAGATAAATCATAGCGCCACGGTAGGATAATCAGTGCGGAAGTTGCGCCTACATTTTAGGTCGGCGCATGGAATAACTTACTTTTTCTCAGCAATCTGGCGGCGCATCGCGGTAATTACGGGTACTACTTCCGGGCGGATTTGTCGCCACACATAAAATGCTTCGGCGGCTTGCCCAATTAACATTCCCAATCCGTCTGCAAGCTGTGTGGCGCCACGCTCTTTTGCCCAGCGTAAAAAAATGGTGGGTTCGGCGCCGTACATCATGTCGTAACAGCAAGCATTTTCTGCAAGCAGATTATCAGGCAATGGCGGCAGTTCACCTTGCATACTGGCCGAGGTACCGTTAATGACCAGGTCAAACACTTCGCCATCTAGTTGTTCGAAAGATTTTGCTTGCACATCGCCGAGATCGTGAAAATTTTTCGCCAATTCTTCAGCTTTGCTTTGAGTTCGGTTTGCAATCACGACTTGCGCGGGATTTTCTTCCAGCAAGGGTTGCAAAACACCGCGCACCGCACCCCCTGCACCGAGAATTAATACGCGCTTGCCTTCTAGCTCCCAACCGAGATTGTGCATATCGTGAATCATGCCGATGCCATCGGTGTTATCGCCAAGGATGGTGCCATCGCTAAGTTGTGCCAGAGTATTTACCGCACCTGCACGTTCTGCGCGCGCCGTGCGTTTTTGCGCAAATTCAAACGCGTTTAATTTAAAGGGCACAGTGATGTTTAATCCTTTGCCGCCCTGCCCAAAAAATTCTTGCGCAGTTTTTTCAAACTCGCCTTCATTCACTAATTGCTTGGTGTAATGCATATCCTGCCCGGTCTGCTCGGCAAACTGGCGATGGATATTGGGCGACTTGCTGTGGTTGATCGGGTTGCCGAACACGGCATATAAATCGGTCATGAGCTGTCCAACGCCTAACGTCAAAAAAGAATCATCAAAAATGGGAATGAGTTTGGCAAAATTTTATTTCAGCCAATCGCGATGCGGTAAAAACTTTTCGTAAAGTTCTGCTTCAGCACTAGCGGCTTCTGGCTGCCAGTTGTATTCCCAGCGTACCAGCGGCGGCAGCGACATTAAAATCGATTCGGTACGGCCGCCGGTCTGCAAACCGAATAGGGTGCCGCGATCGTACACCAAATTAAATTCCACATAGCGACCACGACGGTAGAGTTGGAAATCGCGCTCGCGTTCCGTAAACGGGGTAGCTTTACGTGCGTTTACAATCGGCTGATAGGCGGGTACGTAGCTGTCACCCACGGCTTGCATCAGCGCAAAACTGTGCGCAAAACTTTCTGCGTTGTAGTCATCAAAAAACAATCCGCCTACGCCGCGCGCTTCATCGCGATGTTTCAAATAGAAATAGTCATCGCACCATTTTTTAAATCGTGGATAGAGGTGTTCACCGAGCGGATCGCAGGCATTTTTAGCGGTCTGGTGCCAATGGACAACATCGGCTTCATTGCCGTAGTAGGGTGTTAAATCGTAGCCACCGCCAAACCACCACACAGGTGCTGCGCCTTCTTTCTCGGCGATAAAAAACCGCACATTGGCATGGCTGGTCGGAACGTAAGGATTGTGCGGATGAATCACCAGGGAGACGCCCATGGCTTCAAATGCGCGGCCGGCCAACTCGGGGCGATGTGCCGTCGCTGAGGCGGGCATTTGGGTGCCGTGTACATGAGAGAAGTTCACGCCGCCTTTTTCAATCACCGCGCCCTTGGTCAGCACGCGCGAGCGACCACCACCACCTTCGGCGCGCTCCCACGTATCCTCAATAAACGAGGCACCGCCATCCTCAGCGGCGAGGGCGTTGCAAATGCGATCCTGTAGATCGAGTAAATAAGCTTTAACGGCGGCTTTATCCGGCCCATGGGAAATCGTCATGAGAATTCCTTAGCGTTTGTGTGGCTAATCGAGAAAGGCCGCCATTCTACGCGGCCAAGGGCGAAAGGGGAAAACTAGTTAGTAGGGTTTTGATCCTGAGCGGCGGGGAATGGCAGATCAACCAGGGCGCACGATCACGCCAGTCAGCAGATCGCGTATCTCGGAAGGCGCAGTGCGCTTGCCGACCTGCCCACCGGTTATTGCGTCCAATTCGCCACCGAAGTAGCGACGCACCTGATGAATGGTCGTGGCCGGTGCCAAGCCCTGGGGGTTGCAGGAGGTGGAGACAAGAGGGCCGCCAAATGCGCGTGATAGACCGGCGGCGACCGGGTGATCGGTGACGCGGAGGGCGACGCTGCTAAAACTACCGCTGATCCAAGGAGGAATAAGCCCGTTATTAGGAACCAACCAGGTGTAAGGGCCGGGCCAGGTATTTTTTAGCCGCTGGCGCTGAAGATCATCCAAATGGTGGATAAAAGGATTAAACATGCGGATATCTGCCGCAATCAGGATGAGTCCTTTTTCGATCGGGCGATCTTTCAATGCCAATAACTCCAGCACGGCTCCTTCATCAAAAGGATTACATCCAAGCCCCCAAACGGCTTCGGTAGGATAGGCGATGACACCACCCAGTTTCATTTGGCGGGCGGCGAATTGCACCCTGGGGTTACGCGACCAATCGATCATGGACAATACCTATTATCAAGTTAATGCCAATCTACCCCAGCTATGGTGCAAGCTCAACAGTTCATATGGCTGATCACAGGCGTTGGTAGCAGGCTCCCACTTGCTGGATCAGGCCTTTGATTTCCAAGCCAATCAATTGCGCTGATAGAGTGCCCACATCCAAGCCAGTGCGCTCGGCCAGCAGATCCACCGGGAGCGGGTCATAGCCCAATGCTTGCAGCAGGCGCTGTTCATCCTCGCCCAGTTGTGGCTCCACATCCACAACAGCAGCTTCAGCAAACAATTCCGGTTGCATGGCTCTGGCCGTTTTCACCTCTTGACGCTTGTAACTGAGCAATCCGGCGAGTTGATCGACAATATCTTGTGCCGTTTCCACCAGTGTTGCGCCCTGACGAATTAGCTGATGACACCCGCGCGCCAGCGGGTTATGGATCGAACCGGGAATCGCAAACACTTCGCGGTCATGTTGTAGCGCATAGGAGGCGGTAATCAGCGAACCGCTCTGCACTGCCGCCTCAACCACCAATGTGCCGCCACTCAGGCCGCTGATGATGCGGTTGCGCTGGGGAAAATTGCTGGCATGGGATGAGGTTCCGAGGGGAAATTCGCTCACCAAGGCGCCACCGCTATCGACGATCTCTTGTGCCAATTGGCGATGGCGGGAGGGGTAGATCAAATCGATCCCAGTACCCATTACCGCGATAGTTTTGCCGCCCGCGCGCAGGGCACCGCGGTGCGCCGCCGCATCTATCCCCAAGGCCAAGCCACTGGTAATCGCAAAACCCCTTTCGGCAAGGTAATGCGCAAAGCGCTCGGCGTTCTCACTGCCGCCACCGCTGGGGTTGCGGCTACCGACAATCGCCAGTTGTGGCAGGCTCAGGCAGCTGGGGTCGCCGCGCACGTAGAGCAGAGGTGGTGGGCGGGGGATTTCGCGTAGCAAGCGCGGGTAAAGCGGATCGTCCCAGGTGAGGCAATGCAGGCTGGTCTGGGACTCTATATAGGCTAGTTCGGCGGCCAGTTTTTGCCCCACATCACTGCGTTCGGGGTCAGAGATAAATCGGGTAAGCATATCGGCGGCAGCCGGACTGAGCAGGGAGCGCCAGGATTGAACAGGTTGATTGAGCAGTTGTTGGGGGCTTTCGACTAATTCGAGCAGTTGCCAGTAACCGGCGACACCGACATCGGGCAGACGTAAGACTAACAGGGTAGCAGCGAGCGGGGAGAGCATAGATATCATCCTTGAAACAGGCTGCCCGCGCGGGGCAGCCAACCTACTGAATCATTAGGGGTTACGCACCTTGTCATTAACTGCAAGCGCACGGTCAGTTTCCAGTACCAAACCAAAACTCATTTTTTCAAAAGTACGGAAGATCATCAACAAGCCAGCGCGCTCATCGGGAAGCGCGACCTTGCCTCCTCTTACACGGTCAGTAACCACCTCGCCAGCCTTGTAGATCGCCAATACGTTGCCAACCTGCAAGCCTTCACGTTCCCCGCGGTTGACCATCACCACGTTGAACTTACCAACCTGAGTCACGCCGCCTTCTACCGCAATGATTAGGGCTTCAACATCCACATCGGGCGCGCTAGGGAAGAATACAGAATCCACTGAGCGATCTTCGCTGGGCAGCAAACTGTCACCTGGGCGAACTTCTTCAAAGGTGCGCAGAATGTCCAGAGTCGCAATGTCATTGTCTATTTTCGCGACCGATACCGTACCTATACCCTGAGCATGAGTACCCAACAACTCCTTGGTAACCGGATCTTTAAATACTTGACCCTTGCGATAGATGCCGTAGTTAGAATACTGCGTATCGAAGCTACCACGTGCGTAGGCGCGATCACCAGCACCCACTATCACATGTTGCTGTTGCCCTGCCAGCATATAGGGCCCCGCTTCAAGCTCACCGGCATCCACAATGCGGCTGCGTGACAAAAACACTTCAATCTTATCCAAAGGAATGGCGCTGATCGCGTCTTCTGTTTGCTGCACGCGGATACTCGGGCTTAGCTTGGTCGCCCCATTAATACCACCGCTACCGGCAGCGCCCGGTACCATTTTTAAGGTGCGTTCAAGCGTCAGGCGTGGCTGCCCGTCCAGATAAATCAGCTTGATCAAATCACCGGGGAAAATCAGGTGAGGGTTTTCAATGTGTGGGTTAACATGCCAAATCTCTGGCCAGAGCCAAGGGCTATTCAAAAAGGTGCCGGAAATATCCCAAAGGGTATCGCCCTTTTTGACTGTGTATTCGTCGGGATGACCCGTTTTAAGAAGTGCGTCATCCGCCCAGGAAAAGAAGCTGATGAGTGAAGCCGCCGCGACGGCCAGTAATATTTTTTTCATAGAAACCGATCCTGTTTTATTCGGTCCTGAGGCAGATAGACGTATAATAGTTAATTAAAAGCCCATGCTGTTTCCGTTTGCACTGCATAAATCCTGTGCGATCATCATGTTAGCAGCGGTTATTACCTTTTTACTAGAAGTTTGTCACAAACACTATGGCCTTGTTACCTATCCTTGAATTTCCCGACCCACGGCTGCGTACTGTCGCCAAACCCGTCACAGAAGTGAACGATAAAATTCGCCAATTGGTGGATGATATGTTCGAGACTATGTACGACGCTCCCGGTATCGGCCTCGCCGCATCGCAAGTGAATGTGCACAAACGCGTAGTAGTTATAGACGTGAGTGAAGATAAATCCCAGCCGCTGGTGTTTATTAACCCCGAAATCGAGGTGTTGGACGCCGAGCTGAGCGAATACGATGAGGGCTGCCTGTCAGTGCCGGGGTTTTATGAAGCCGTGGTACGCCCCGGTCACATTCGTGTTAAAGCATTGGATCGCGATGGCGAGGCGTTTGAAATCGAGCCGCAAGGGGTTTTGGCGGTGTGCATCCAGCACGAGCTGGATCACTTAAATGGCAAGCTGTTTGTGGACCATATCTCGCCCTTCAAGCGCACCCGCATTCGCGCCAAGTTAGAGAAAAAACACAAGGCTGAAGCGCGCTAGGCGTGCGCAGCAGACAAAGGCGCTACTGGCGCCTTTTTTATGGCCTGCCATCCATGGCGGCCACCCTCCGGGCCATCGCTACGCGATGTTGAAAATAGCTCCCGGCTATTTTTTATTGTTATCGATTTAAACGCTCTGTCATTCGATAGGTTATTCATGAGCCAAGGTTTACGCATTATTTTCGCAGGCACGCCCGAATTTGCCGCCGAGCACTTAAAGGCACTGCTAACCAGTCGCCATCAGGTAATCGCTGTCTATTCCCAACCTGATCGCCCCGCCGGACGCGGTAAAAAACTGACCGCCAGCCCGGTTAAGGACGTGGCGCTCGCGCACGACATTCCCGTTTATCAGCCGCTTAACTTTAAATCGCCCGAGGCTGTTGCTGAACTTGCGGCGCTTAATGCGGATTTAATGGTGGTAGTTGCTTACGGATTGATCCTGCCGAAGGTGGT
>CAIOHY010000115.1 GCA_903858205.1 uncultured Cellvibrio sp. | reverse complement strand
TGCCTTTTTTACGAAAATATTGCTTAACAATGAATGACTGGTCCCGGTGATTGAAGGCAAACTTGATAACCAAAAATATTTTTTTTCATTCGAGTATGCCGGCAGATTAGAAAATCCTTTTAAACCAGAAATGAATTCTGAAACCTTTCCGGAAAAAGCCAAAACGATTCCGCAAATAAGTATCCCGATAATCCTTGCCACATAATGTTCGTTGCTGTTGTAAATGCTGTGAACAGAAAAGATTATGCAACCAAGAGAAATCATCACGAAATAGCTTTTCGCAGCTTTGAATTTTCTCAATGAATTTTGGAGGCTGGTTCTGTTCGTCAGAAGCCAATTCCGAAATTCTGTGATGTTGGTTTCAGTTGAGTTATTCATCATTTCACCAAGAAGTCGATTTGAGTAATCGCGCCGCGAGGTGAATTTCCAAGGCCTGCGTGTTGTACACGTTTACCTGGTTTGCCCACTTTAGTGATTTGCTGGGACCAATTGCGCGCACGCGCGTAGCCGACACCATGATAGTTTTTGTCATTTGGATCTGCAGTAGCGACCACTGCCCGAACACTGGTGAAGATATCCAGGGTTTTCGATACAAAGGCAATTTCATCAACCAGATCACTCCGAACACCTGCATCACCGGGATAATTTAGGTACTGACCTTCAAAAACGAGGCTTACGACTTTTGAATCGCTGGAGCGTTCAATCCTGATACCAGGCTTCTCAATGGTCCGCAAATGACTTTCTAGTCTGTCCATATTGGCGCTGTCGTAACCCGATCGCGTACCGGCATACGCTAGACCACCACAGGTGGCAGCTGCAAGAACAGTTGCAGTTTTGCGGTGCTTCTTCTTCGTAGTTTTATTTGCAATCGCACCACATACAGCCGCTCCACCCAATCCTGCAGTTGTCGCTGCCTGAGTTTTTGTGGCCTGCCGTTTGTGCAGCTCAACAGCACCATTGGGATGAGTTGTTGAACAACCGGTGAGAGAAAAAATAATCAAAGATGCAATTAAAAAGCGTGTAGAAAACATGGCAAATCTCCTTTGTTAGAAATGGAAATATATTTCCATACGTGCAGTATAGAAGCGCGTTGAAAATCTATCAAGCAACTGGGCTGCACGTAGAGAAAAAAAGATGTAGAAATAGTAAGAAAGTGCTTTATATACAGCAAAAAAGGTTGTATTTACCGTCCCTACACGCTAGTCATCAATTAACTGTGCGATGCTCGGGGGCATTAAACATGAGATCAAATTTCAGTGCAAAGAAACCTGTTCAAAAAGCGGCGGATGTTTATGCGATTATTGAGGGCATTCCAATAGCCCTACCAGGAGACGCAAAATACATTTGTCAGGACAAACGAGGGTGCTGGTTTTTCTGCGCTCGGCGTCCCCGGATCAAAGACGGAGATTGGACGCCAAACAAAACTCCTATCCAATTGATGAATGAACGAGGCCAACTTTCAGCCCGCGTTCTTATCACCGACACCAAATCCAACTGGTCAACGACTTTGCAAACAACGATCAAGCGTGCTCAATTACCAATGCAGCATTGATTCGTTACCACTTCGCCAAATTTAAGAAAATACCTGAAGGCGGTTGAGGTAAAATGCTTCAACCGCCTTTCTGTTTTCTGCCATCCAATCGACAAATAGGACAACGACGCTAGGGGCAATACTTTCCCACTCAGGCCTACCCATCGCAAGGGCAACTTTGTCTACTGCGCTGAGATTGATTTCGAGTTCTTCCGGTGATGGGCATTCACCGCGCATTCCGTAATCCATCATCAAAGTCATCCAGGGATTTCTTTTGAGCTTGGCCAGTTTCTTTTCTCCAGAGATGAACAACCGTTTCAAGCGGGTATCTGCTGGGAAGTCGTCGGCGAACATGGCGTTGTGAAGAAAAATTCCAATGTGACCCAGTAATAGTCCTCGCAATTTCCCTTCCTCCATATCGGGCATATCTGCAGTAAATGGTGGAAGGACAACTTGTTCACCCACTTGATTGAGTGGAGGCATATCCGGAGTACCCGCCATACCGGTGCGAATTATCGCGTTGTATAAATACGGCAAACGTTTCTTCGGTAAAAACATGATAGCCATCTGTAACTCCAATTAGTGCGGTTTTCGGCAACAATAATTGTGCTGATAAATTCTATCTAGATAAAAATGTCGAAAAGTGCAGTTTGATAATGCGTCCAGCAACCGAAACAGCACACAATAATCCTCATCAGCTGAATGAATTCTAAATCGCTGAATGTTTTGGCGGTCATTCAATGATGTGTGGAGGTAGTTCGACGATGAATGCCAATCCTGAAACAAATGTTCGGTTCCGCGTCCATGTTCAACTTGGGAATTATCCAGATGGAAAACGCACACGAATAGTGGTGATTGATTCAAAGACCGATCGTTGCCGCGGTGTTGAGGTATTAGCGCTTCGACTTGAGCCGAACGGCCAATGGATAACCGAGGCGGCAATTGATCAAAGTCAAAAGGGCAGTGCGCTCTTTATTGCAGCTGCAATGGATGAGCACACGGGCAAAGCCTTTACCGGTATAGCGGTTCCATTCCCATTTGATTTTCTGGAGGCGGTTCAGCTTTCGCGCTGCATTGCTGAGGCCTACGAATTGATTGGCTCTGTTCGGAATGAGTGCGCGTAGCAGTCCAATGTCTGAAAGAAAACTTAATTTAAATTGATTACGCAAATGGAGATAGATCCATGAAATTGAAAAGTATCCTGGGCTCGGTGTTGTTGCTCTCAATGTTGTTGGGTTGTAAAGAAGCACCTAAAGGTATTAGTCATTATCCGTTGATTACGGAAGATATGGGCGCGGGGCCATGGCAGGTTGTCACCTATTCGGGTGAGAAAATCATTCACGAAACCATTCAGCTTGATGGGCGCTCCGTGGTTGTTCGTTCGGAATCGGTTTACATCAGCAATAAAAGCCAGTTTGTATATCGGGATGGTTCACCCATCACAAATTACAAAGGGGAGTACCTTTATTGGAATGTCGATGGGCAGGTGATAAATCGTGAATTGAAGATTATTTCAGAGGATCAAGTTTTTATCGTTGGTGGAAAACCCATGAAGCCGAATACACCAATTCAGATCAGGGATCTCCACCAGGCCGCGCCATTGACTACACTGTCCGGAATTGATAAAGCCGAATAGCGCCCCAGAACGTTCTTGCGGCTAGTAGAACCGCACCCCCAAATATCAGCAGGTATCCCAGGTTAATGTAGGCCGTGAGGATACCTGTGAAGATTAAACCAAACGCCCACCAGAATGACCTACGTTGCCATTTCAAATGAGTTTCAGCAATGGTTCCCACCACTTGATTTTTAAGCCAGTAATTCAAGCCCAGTGCGGCGAACAACGAAATAAAAAACACAACACCAAGTGCTTGCAGTGCGTATCCAATTAATCCCCAGTTGCGCGCGCGTAGGTCAGCAGATGTAAATGTTTTGGCTTCCTGCGGTTTCGCGTCTAATACAATTCGCACATAAGACTTAACGCCCATGTCTTGAATTGCTTTTTTCAGGAGGGGAACCAAAGATGTTTTGCATGTAAGGAGAATTTTGTCATTTCCCAACGAGCTGACTTTGCCGGTGAAATCTTCCGGCTTTGCCTGATCTACATGGGTAATAAACCGCTCAAGGTCACCTTTGGAAAGCTTGTTCAAATCCAGGTTGTGTCGTGCCGAAAGCGTTTCAATGAATAATTTCAACATCCCATTAAAAAAATCTGAATCATTATTTGATAATGAATAGAAGTCGATATCGCGGGTTTTCGACGCGGCGGGTTGGGTGGTCAGCTCTGTAGTCATGATTCGATCCAAGATGCGGTTTAATTGCCATTTGCGTTCCATTATTCCCATCCATGGGGATGCATTCCAACGAATTATCCAAATATCTTCACATTTATGCGGCTGCCCGGGCCTCAGCGACATTCACTTCGATGAAGGAGCCGGTGGACGTGGCAAAGATACCCGCACGTACCGGTTCATTGCCAAGATCAGCAAGCAACAATGCATATTGCGTAAGTTGCTCCCTGTGGTCCTGCGCCAACCGCGCCTCGAATGCCGCGAGTGTCTCACCGTCGAGCGGAGAGGATGATTTATAGTCGATAACCCAACGAACACCTCCGTCTACAAAGGTACGGTCAAGAACAAACTGCTTAAGGTCACCTTTCACCATGGTTGATACGGGCATTTCACAGGCGCTCTGCGCGTGGGAATGATCCAGCATCCACTGTGCTTTCGGATTTTGCAGCGTTGCCTTAACCATATCGGACAGTTTGTTAACCATGGTCGGGCAAAGGTAACCAGGAACACCCGACTGCAGTAACTGGTGCTTCCAAACGTCTTTACGAGCATTGATTGAATCCGGGCCCCATGCACTAACTCCATCGAGGCATACTCGACGCAAGATTCTGTGCAGCAACTCCCCAAACTGAGAACTGTAATCAACCTTCCACGCGAGGTCGGGAAGTGACTTATTGTTGGTGGCCATACGCCCGCGGTATTTTGCAAGCAAGTTACCTTCCGGCAGCGCAGGCACACAGATTGGTGATGCCAGTTTCTTTGGCACAGGCGCTTGGGTGTGGTGGCTCAATTCAGAGTCCTGAATGGATTCAACCATCACAACCTCAACCTGATCGTTAACGGCATTCCACAGCGAACCCATAAAGGAGCGTTTTGGTGGTGCCACCGGCGCACCAGCGGCATCAAGCGAAAGACTGCATGTCAGGTAGAGGTGTTTCTTCGCCCGGGTGCAACCAACATACAAAATGCGGTCGCGCTCGTAGTCAGTACGCATTGATTCCTGCTTGCCAATGAATTCGTAGAGCGCATTACCGCTACCGCCGATTTCTGGTGATGGAGAGAGTAAGGGCAGTTCATGGCCACTCGCTGTGGTGTATCGATCCCACGCCAGCAGGCGAGTGTCATCCGGACGGCTTTGGCGTTCGCAGCCAGGGATAAACACATGATCAAACTGGAGACCTTTGGATTTGTGCAGTGTCATGACCTGAACGGGATTGGTGTCGCGCACTTCCGGTCTGGCGTAAAGCCCTTCAAGCGATGAATCAAAGGCCTTAACATCGAAGGTGGTATAGCTGAAGCGTTTTAATACCTCGAAAAAGGATTTTACGTTATCCAGATCGCTGTCCTGCTCGATGGTGGATGGCCCAAACAAAGCTAGCCAGGCACCTTCTACAACGGTCGCAAGGGACTTTCTTTCCTTCCAGCGCATGGAATTACGCATTACCTCAACCACCCGTGCGATTCGTTTCTGGGCTTCGTCGGTAAGGTTGCTTACCACCTCAGGTTTGGTAAGGTTTTCCCATATCAGTGATTTGCTGTTGCATACAGCAACAGCTTCGAGCTCACCCAGGGTTAAGCCACATAGCGGACTGCGCAGCAGTGCAAGCCATGCGGTTCTATCACCAAGGTTGCATAGGGCGCGAGTAAGGGATGACAGATCGCGCACAACCAAACGATCCTTGAGCGGATCAATCTCGATTGCCTGATATGGAATATTCAATTCCTGAATGGATGCTACTGTCGATTCCAAGTGGCTTCTGTTACGAACCAACACCGCTATCGTGCAATTTTCATCAGCATCGCGCAGGCTTTGAATTTCGGTTGCAAGCCATTTTCCTTCGGCCATACGTGTTTGGCTCAGATCGCCGGCAAAGCCCACGGTACGCACTGCCTGAACGCCTTGGATAGCGGGCAAGTGGGGTACTGACGGGGAGTAGGGTACGGATCCGAGGTTGGAGTTTTGCTCTTTTGGAAAAACAGTGCCAAACATGGCGTTTACCCATTCCACAATGTTGCTTTGGGAGCGGAAGTTAACCGTGAGGTCGATGGTATTCACCTGAAGGGAACCAACACCGTTATTGGCAACGTCCATAAAGAGACCCACGTTACTCCCACGGAATCCGTAGATGGACTGTTGGGCATCGCCTACCAGAAACAAAGTGCGACCATCACCTGGCTGCCAACCAGCGGTAATGAGTCGCAGCCCATTTAACTGGATAACGGAGGTATCCTGAAACTCATCAATCAGCAGGTGCTGTAATTGGCTGTCGAGGACCAACGCTAAATCTGTCGGTTCATCCACATCGCCCAGTACACGAAGCGCTGCAGTGGCAATCTCGGCGTGGTCAACCACCCCTTCACGTTGGAAGACCATCAGGAGCTTGGCTGCAAGAATTGGTAAGAGTGTTAAGAGACTTTCCAGAACAGCCCATTCCCCGTCTTGGTAGGCGGTAGGAGGCAGCGTCAGGACGCGGGTTAAAGCACTTTCAGCACGGCTGTCGGCTGACAGGTCGTCAAGTAATGCCTTGAAAGCGTCTTTCTTTTCCGTGAGCAAGGCCTTCTGCCCTTTGTCTTTGGCATTGGAGGGTGCTGGGAAGCCAATAGCAGCTGTTGGCGATTTACGAAGTTTCCCTTCTTTGGTCAAAAAGAGGGTACCGAGTGCCTGCCATACTGGCAGATCAACGGTCTCGTCCCCAGGTAAAGTACAAGATGCTGCAACCGCATTCAGTGGTTGAAGGTCCCGGGATTCGACTGGATCGAGATTGCTGGCTGCGAAGGTGGCCATTTCGACAATAGCGCCGGCATAGGTGTTTAGGTCACTGCGGATTTCACCAATCAGTTCTTGCACTACCAATTGAAGGGTATGCTCCAAGCGCAAACGAAGATCGTCGGTTCCCCGGGCAGAAAGCACAATGGGCAGCCAATGTTCACGTTTTACCAGAAGACTGATCAGTAGCTCTTCAGCGCGATCAAAACGGTTGTCAACGTGCATCAGAATTGATTCCAGAGCCGGTATCCAATCAGCTGAAGATTCGAGTTCGCCCAATAGCTCGCGCGCGGCTTTGATGTAACAGGACTGATAGTCGTCAGTGATTTGCAAACCACCACCAATCATCCCCGATAAGGGAGCACGTTTCGCCAGTGATCCGTAAAAAGCATCAATGGTTTTGATGCGTAATCGACTGGGATTGTTAAGTATGTCCCAACCCTTTTCTGAAGCGTGATCCAGGGCATTGCGGGCCAACTGCCATGTTAACTGTTCATGAGAGGTTTCCGGCATCGGCTGAGTATCGGCTTTGATCAAGGCGTTAATGACCCGCGCGCGCATTTCGGCACCAGCTTTGTTAGTGAATGTGATTGCCAGTATTTCCTCAGGCTCATTGACCACAGACATAAGGGCAAGATAGCGCTGCGTTAGCACTTCAGTTTTTCCGCTGCCAGCCGGTGATCTACATAACCAGGACTCGGTTACATCAAGTGCTTGAACCCTCGCCGGTAAGTCGGCGGGACCATTCACGGTTGAATTGAGAAAGCTGCTGCAAATTTGATTGGTTTTAATCATGGCGTGTTCTCCAAGGTACTGTGGTCGCCCACAAAGTTCTCGATGAACCAAACGTATGTCGGTATTCATGGGGGTGCAAATTAAGTGGAAATTAAACGGAGAACGGTGTTGAACCAGGGGTTTGGTGCGGCAAATTCAGGTATTTGATGACGCCTACGCCACTAAATGCCGAAAAGTGCATTTAGTAATTGATTCGACGTTGATGGATATGGACTACTTGTCACTTATTCGTCAGCACTTATCACCAACTAAATTAACCCTAAGGAGATTGGAAATGGTGAGTTCAGATTTCACAAAAAATCGTGTGTTCAGTTATATGAGCCGTCTATGGCAAGAGCATGCTCAATTGTCTCAAAAACGAGTTGAGCTCGACCAAAAGGCAAAAAAACTGAAAGCAGATCTTCGCGAAATGGAGCGCAGCTGGGTGACCAAATTTTTTAGTCGGTCAGTTAGAAAAGCAATTTCAATTCTCAAGCAGTCTCTTTTGGCAATCAAAGCGCACCTAAGCAAAATTGCTGAGCGTTGTGACGCGATTGTCAAAGCAACGGCATCCTGGGCCGGTGTATTGGTTGCCTAAGCTTAATTACTGGATTCTGGATAGAAATGAAAAAAATCACCATTGTTACCGCACTCATTTTAGCTTGCACTGCTGCAGTTGCCGATGACGTGAATGTGAAAGATGTTATTGCAGAATCATTGATAGAAGGGACGCGAGAGGGCTTATGTGGTGATCGCGTAACGGTGCAGTGGATGATGAGATCCGCCGATGAAAAAATCAGGAGGCAGGGGAACGCATGTTTCAGCCTGCTGCAGGCAGAAAAAATTAACGGCCGGTTAAGTGGCAATGCGCAAAAAATAGATAATGGGGAATCTACAATTGCTCAAAGCAGTAGTACTTCGCCACATAATCAAAAATCCGTGAGTAAACCTCCGGTAGAGGCGAATCAATGCCGTAATGAGAAAGGCGTTATTAAGTGCAAAATATGGTTTCCAGAAACAACTATAAACGGGGAAGTGGTTCCAGCCGGTTATAGGGATGTTGATATGGGCCGGAACTAAAGGGCAATTGTCGGAATCGCTCTAATAACAATTGAACAGCATTATTGTAGACGGTGATGCAAATGATCTATCTTCAGCGAGAAAAAGGCGAGGGGTTGTCGTACGAGGAAAAACTTGTATATCAACAATGCGTGCTTGATCAACTGAAAGTTCAGTATGTAACAAATGAAAATATCAAAGCAGGCATTATAGACAAGGGTAATTGTGAGCTTGTTGTTGGGAGCGTTGAAGCTTTAACGTCCGCATTTAATGCACTGGGGTATTCAACACCCAAGCCAAACTATTATCCAGAATGTTTAGAAAATTTTCTCTACCGTAAAGTATGGCGAGGGTCAGTATCCGAAGTAAGGGGGATGATATTAGCTGAGAGGCCAATATTCGCCAAATCGTTGGATTGGAAAAAATTAACAGGAAAAGTTTTTGATCCCATGAGTGGGTGGAATGAGTTAGAAATTCTTGATGGGAATATGCAGCTTTGGCTTTCAGATCCTGTCACCTTCTTATCGGAATACCGGGTTTACGTTCGCGATTTTCAGGTGATCGCAACCACCTGGTATTGGGGTGACGACTCAATAGATATCGATATGGGCGTTATTGAGAATGCGATTTCGGAATTGAAAGAAGATAAAAGCACACCATGTGCGTTTGCGTTTGATTGGGGTCGTCTCTCTACTGGCCAAGTTGCATTGATAGAGATGAATGATGGTTGGAGTATTGGAGCCTATAGCGGAATTTCATCAAAGGCTTACTTTGATTTTCTGACATCGCGGTGGAGAGAAATTTCTAACGCAAAAAACTAATTAATACCAGGCAATGAAAGTTATGAAATACCACGCACCAACTGGTCAATTCACAGTATCCCATAAAGATTTGGAACATGCGGCACGTTGCATGAAGGCTGTAATTAAACACATCCGTGAGCTCTCTGGTAAACCGCTTACAAAATATGTCGTTGATGGACCTTTGGAAGGGCCTGAGTTTGCCCAGCAGCGGGTTATTGATATCGCAAAATCCATTGGAATAGATCTTGGTTCAGAATGGGGTAATGAAATTGACGTTTCAGATTAACCAGCAACTCAAGAGAGTTTATGCGTAACTTAAACCATTGAATGTGTAGGAATTCCTTGCCCCTGCCAGAGCATCCAAGCAGCCCCCAAACGATG
>CAIOHY010000114.1 GCA_903858205.1 uncultured Cellvibrio sp. | reverse complement strand
CGCACTACGCACATCGCTCTCTTGATTTTCATAGTCGTTTTCATAATCATTCTTAGCCAGCGATAGCGAAAACGAACTCGCCTTGCGCAAAAAAGCTGCTTCCGCCAAGGGTAGATTTGCAGTATCTACAATCGAGAAATATTGTTTCCAATTTACATTGGTCGAGTAGTTATCGCCGGAATAAAAATCGTAATCGAACTCAGAATAATTCCCCGTAATTTCGGTTCGATAATCTTCGCACCACGCCATTGGCGCGAGAGAAAAACTCGATGCAGTAACCATTGCCGTAAATACCACTAATTTCATAACTCATTCTCCAGACAATAACAGTCGCATCTCCTTTGGATGCCGCCGTCATACTAGAAATCAAGGCGCGGATTACAATCGATCGTTACAGACTGCTACAAATGCGCTCGCAACCGAATTAAGGCGCCGACAACTAAACGGCCGATTGCAGCAATAAGTCATGCCGGGATTACCCCAGCGGTTTGGATGATGCGCCAATCCAAAAAGATTGGCGCATAGCTGAAACACCTAATAATTAATATTCAAATCTCTCACCCGCTAAGGCAGGCGTGGTGGAAGGTGAAACACGCCGTTGTGTTGCCTGCTCATAAGCGTATGCATATCCGAGCAAACGCGGCTCGCTGTAGGCCGGGCCAAAGAACGAAATAGTCACTGGCATTTTTTCGTTAGTGATGCCCGCTGGCACTATAACGTCAGGAAATTGGGTGACGTTCGCAATACTGCTGAGTGATGGCAGGCGCGGACGCTCCACAATACGTGGCGTTTCGGGATTAATCATCTCCGGTTGTGTTGGCCGCGTCGGGTACACCAGTGCATCCAATTGTTTTTCTTCCAGCAAGCCGAGCACAGCGCCCTGCACTGCTTTCATGCCGTGGTCTTTAGCAGAGGTATAACTCAAGCTGGTAATTGGCTGGCGCTGACCCAATTCAGTGAAGCGGGTAAATACACTCGGGTGTGGCAAGAAATCACCTTTGGGTTTGGTAAGCTTCAAACCTTTCTCACCCAACTCGGTCACTGTACGCGGGAATCCGGGCCGCAAGGTGCTCAAGTAATCGACGTAATTGTCTTTCACTTCCGCGCGAATCGGGTTCATAACACCGTCGCGACTTTGCAAAGCGATTGCGGGGAAATGCAAGTCATCGACTAACACCGCGCCTTGCGCGACCAAATCTTTCAGCGATTCATTAAACACGCGATCCACTTCCGGATCTGTGCCCTTGAAATCGCGAATTACACCGATACGCGCACCTTTGAGCGCGTCTTTTTTCAGAAACTGTGTGTAGTCCTTATAAAACAAACCGGCACTGGTGCTGGTGAGCGGGTCTTTTGGATCAACGCCGGTCATATAGCCGAGTGCGAGCGCTGCATCGTAGACCGTGCGCGCCATAGGGCCGCCGGTATCGAAGGTCAGTACGCAGGGCATAATCCCGGTGCGCGTAATCAAGCCATTGGTGGGCTTGATGCCAACAACCCCATTCGCCCAGGCCGGCCCACGAATAGAACCCCCGGTGTCTGACCCAAGACCGAGCGGCGAAAACCAGGCGGCTAGGCCTGAGCCGGTGCCGCCCGATGAGCCGGATGGAATGCGGCGCGGGTCATGTGCGTTCAGTGTTTGTCCACCACGCGAACTGAATCCAACACCACCATGGGCAAATTCATCCATATTGGTTTTAGCGATAATAATCGCGCCCGCATCACGCAATTGTTTAATCGTTGGCGCATCCTGAAACGGAATGGATTTATCCAGCAAAAATGTACCGCCTGTGGTGGGCATATCGGCCGTGTCGAAATTGTCTTTGGCTAAAATCGGGATGCCGTGCAAGGGCGACCGGCGCCCCGTTTTTTTGAACTCCGCGTCCAATGCTCGCGCCGTTTCCAAGGCTTTGGGATTTAAATTAATAATCGTATTGAGCGATGGCCCTTTGTCGTCATACGCAGCGATACGCGCGAGGTAGAGCTTGACCAATTTTTCGTAGCTCAGCGCGCCAGCATCTACGGCGGCATGAATTTCTTGTACGCCAGCAGTTTCCAGATCAAAAGTGGCGGCCAAGGTCAAAGGAGCCTGAGCGATTGCGATGGCAATAGCAGTCGATAAATAGAGCGAGCGACAGTTAAGCGTTTTCATTTGATGGTTCCCTGGATGTGGGCGTTAATCACGCGAAGATGTTCTTAAAACGAGGCACCCCAAGGATGCCTCTTGGCCGAGGCTAAGGTGTTAGAAGGAAATCACATCACTCGCCAGCGCAGGGGTGTGCTTGGGCAGCTTGCGCGCCTTGGTTGCCTGCTCGAAGTCATAGCCGTAGCCGAGTAATTTTCCTTCGCTAAACGCAGGGCCAAAAAATGAGATGGTGACCGGCAAACCGTCTTTAGTCATACCGGCGGGCATGATCAAATCAGGAAAGCCGGTTTGATTGGCGATATTGGTAGCCGAATCCGTTGGCATGCGGGGCTTAGGCGCACTGCTGGACACAATCGGCGATGCCGCTGTGGTATTGGTGGGGTAAACAACCGCATCCAGCTTGTTGTTTTCCATCACACCCAGCACCGCTTTAGTGATCATTGCCAAACCTTCATTTTTGGCCGCGAGGTAAACAGGGTCGTTTAAATCGAGCGCGACTGAGTCGGTATATTTCAGTGCGAAGGCCTTCTCTGGCCCCCGATAACCGGTTTTGGGATCATTGGCCAGGCGCACCAGATCATCCATGGTTTTCGGGTATTTGGCGTCGATAGTCGCCAGATAATCGGCAATCTGCGCTTTAAACTCGGAAGCCATTACCACCGTGGAAATATCCATACGCCCTTCCAGCATGTAGGTCGGAAAGCGGATATCAATCACGGTCGCACCCAGCTTGGTCAGGGTCGCAACGGATTCATTAAACACCCGGTCGACCTCTGGATTTTTGCCGGTAAAATCCCGCGCAACGCCGATCCGGGCGCCCTTCAACGATCCCGTTTTGAGGTAGCTGAGATAATCCTTTGGCACCTTACCTGCGGATTTTTTGGTGGCGTCGTCCGCCGGATCAACACCGGTCATGACGTTCAGCGACAGAGCGATGTCGTAGAGGCTACGCGCCATTGGGCCGCCGGTATCGAACGTCAGCGCCAGCGGGATAATGCCGTCGCGCGACAGCAGCCCATGTGTGGGTTTCAAACCCACGATTCCATTTACAGAGCTAGGGCCTCTAACCGACCCGCCGGTATCTGTACCCAAACCAAATTGAGCAAAATTCGCTGCGATGGCTGCGCCCGTACCTCCACTCGAACCAGCGGGGCCTTTGGTTAGATCATGTGGGTTTAGCGTCTGACCACCTGCGGTGCTAGAACCATTGGGTACAGCGCCAGCTTTTAATATTTGTGGATCAGTTGCACCGCTTACGCTGCCGCCGCCGCCCGCCCACTCACTGAGATTAACTTTCGCCAGAATGATCGCACCGGCATCGCGCAGCTTTTTCACTACAAATGCATCGTCGGGCGGTATTGAGCCCTCCAGCAATTGTGAGCCTCCCGTAGTGGGCATATCGAAGGTATCGAAATTATCTTTCAATACGATTGGAATACCATGCAAAGGGCCGCGAACTTTTCCGCTCTTGCGCTCTGCATCCATTGCTTTAGCGAGTTCTAACGCCTGTGGGTTAAGCGTGATGACGGTGTTGATTTTTGGGCCTTGCTTGTCGTACGCGTTGATGCGCGCAAGATAAGCTTTTACCACTTGTTCAGAGCTGAGCTTGCCGCTCGAAAAAGCCTTATTCAAATCGGCGATCGTTGCGGTTTCAATGTTGATGCTATCCGCGTAAGCCAGCGAGACGTTGCCCAGCCCCATTACAAAAGTGGTTGCAACGATGAAAGTGATTTGTTTAAGTTTTCGTGCTGGCTTGTTCATTTAATTAATCTCCATTCGAATAACAGAAGTGTTAACAGTTATGGAGAAAGACGCGTTCTATTACTGTGCCCCTACCGATTGCACGTGATGGACAAGAGTTAAAACAAACACAAAAGAAATTAAATTTTTTCAAACACACATAAAAAAACCGCTCCTTCACAGAAGCGGTTTGTCTTTGGCGATTCCATTTAACTTTTCAAAAAAAACACGCCAGCACAGGTTATTTAACAGGGCCAAAGCCTTTTGGTGGTTTGCGATGCTTGGTCGCATTTTCGTAAGCAGATGCCACTTTAATTAGCGCAGCTTCTTCACCAGGGCCGCCCCAGAAAGCGATATTGAACGGCAGAGGGCTGTCCAGTTTTTTCGCTTTGGTTCCCACAACATACTCATACTTGGTGCCATCTTTACTGAGTACATAGGATGGGTCATAGGCAGTTGTTGAGAAACCGGCGGGCACATAGACTTCAGCAATACCCATTGATGCACCGTAACCAAAACCATAACGAACCGGATCATCTGCACCACCAATTTTAGTGGGCAAGGCAAGGTCAGAAGGACTGATCAATGCATCCAGTTTATTTTGTTCCATCACTTTCTGAGTGGCCATACGCAACACCTCACGGCGTTTCATACTGTAAGTGATCGCATTGGTACGAATATCCATGGGCTTGTTTTCCCAGTTTTTCATCGCAACACGGCGCGCATCGCTAAAGTACTTGGCATTTGCATTCAAGGTCGCCCAATCGTAAACACGGGCATCGCCACGCAACATCAAATACTTGGCAAAATCATACGCGAAGGTGTAGCCGGTGATTGCAGTCGGGTCTTCGGGCGGGTTGCCCACCAAACGCTGGATATCCAGATTCGCAGGCCAAGGCGCTTTGTGGATGGAAGCGGCCACGAGGTAATCGCGACTGGTTACATCCCAACCTTCAACACTGAATTCCGGCTTACCGTCTTTTTTCCACGACAGCACGTCCGGCATATGGAACGGCAATATTTCAGCAATCGCCTCTTGGAAGCCAAATGCCATATTAGGGATTGACGGATCGTCGGCGTATTCCGGATCAATGGTTTCTACCAGCTCAGCGCCGAGGTCTTTCAATACTTTCAATTCTTTGTTCACGCCATCGCTCACTGACGCATGGCCCGGGTTGTGTTTAACCATAAACTCACGCACAACACCGATACGCATTCCCGCTAGCGGTTTGGCTTTTCCAGGCGCACTCAGCGCATCGACATAAGGTTTGTCAGTCGAATAAGGGCGAGGCAAAGCGGTGTAATGATCTTTGGGATCGAAAAAGCCGTCCTTCGGATCGCGGAAAGCATCGAGGACTATAGTGGCGTCCTTCACGGTACGGCAGTTAATGCCAGGGCGATCCTGATAAGGATGGGCGCCGATGGTGCCCGCAAACGAAATCATGCCTTTGGTCGGCACTACGTTAACCGTACCGTTAAAATTTGCCGGGTTGCGGCAAGAACCACCAGTGGTTTCGCAAATAGAGCAGACGACCAGATTCGCCCCCACCGACGCACCAGAACCACCGCTTGAACCACCAGTTTCGCGCGTAGTGTCATAGGGGTTACAAATGGCGCCGCCCCAGCTTTCGCGTGAACCACCACGACCGAATTGCGGATGCTCCAAGGTGGTTGTGCCCGTTGGATCGCCGCTGCCACCGTTGTATTCAGAATTATTTGCCTTCGCATAAATAATCGCGCCAGCAGTACGCAAGCGTGCGACCAGAGTGGAATCTTCTTTCGGGACATCCATCGCGTAATTTACATCGCCGCCGCCAATCGAACGCATGTCTTTAGCGTCGAATACCGCTTTGAATGACATAGGCACGCAGTAGAGTGGCATCGCTGTCGTATCGGGCGTTGTGCCATATTCTTTGTCGAGTGCAGCCGCAACTTCGACTGCGTCCGGATGCTTGCGAAACGCATCACATGCAGCCGGGCAACTCGCAGGCAGCGCGCCAGTCGCCACATCACATTCTTTTTTACAGGAGACAGAACGCTCGCCGCGCAAATTAAGCACTTCTAATGCGTTCACTTGTTTGGCATTAGGAATACCGACGACCATACCGAATTGCTGCATCACGCTCGGATCAGAAATTGTTGGCTCCATACGCCCGTAATCCGGGACCAAACCTTTGTACTTATCAAAATCGGGAACCACCTTGCTCATCGCAACGGTCTCGGTGGGATAGCTAGTGTCTACACCACCAATCATACGGCCCATCGCAGCAGAAACCTTGGCACCGTCTTTTGTTACTAACGCGGTACAGGCACCGTTGTAAGCGCGTGCACGCTCCACATAAGCTTCAACAATTTGCGAGCAAGTAACATCGCCTGCGCGAATGCCCGCGTGAATACTATCAATAGTCGCCTCTTCAATAGTGAATTTACCGGCGGCCTGTGCCCCAAGGGCGCAAAGTGAAGCCGCCATTACGAGCATTCGAACTGTTATGCGCATTGACATAGGAGTTTCCTCACAATAATGATGGGTACCTTAGCCAAAAAATGGCACCGGACTGATGTGCCTCTCCCGGTGAGTGTATTTTCCAAAGACAATCCACCGACGCAATGCACCCTGCTAGGACGTGAACAAGGTGTTGTCCCCTACTGAAGCGAGCGCGAAACTTTAGCGAGCGGAAAACGCTGTTATTGAAGATGCAATAAATTTGCATAAAACATTCATGCAGAATTTTTTGGAGGCGAGTTTACAAAGTGAAATTTATTTCACCGAGTTTCTGCTCGACTTGAGCAGCAGTCATAATTCCGGGGACGCGTTTATTATCGGCGAAAACCACCGTAGGTGTTCCGCTGACCGCATGTTTTAGAGCGAGCGCAATATTGCGCTCAAGCGCAGACGTGTCACAATCTTTTGGGGCTGGCATAGGTGCAACGCCGTTCAACATCCAATCACGCCACACAAGATCACGGCCTTTCGCACACCAAATAGCCGTGGTTTTTTCTGGCGAGTCACCACCTAAAATGGGAATGAGAAAAGTGTAGACCGTGATATTTTTCACGCTGCTCAACTCACGTTCAAAATTTTTGCAGTATCCACAATTGGGGTCGGCAAATATCACAATTTTTCGCTCACCCGTACCCTGCTTCCAAATAACTGCATCTGTTAATGGCAAGGCGGAAAAATCAAACGCAGTCAGTGCAGCAATCCGTGATTGGGTAATATTGATTTGCTTTTGCAAATCCACAATTTGGCCTTCGACTACAAACAATCCTTGATCATCGGTGTAAATAATTTCAGAGCCCATGCGTACTTCCCATAAATTAGCCAGCGGAGTTTTGCTGATTTCATCAATGGGCGCCAGAGATGGCAATCGGGTGGTGAGATTTTTACGGATGGTGGCTTCATCGGCACTAACGCCGCTGACCCAAACGCTGACGATAAGACTGAGAACGAGGAACAAACGAGCGCGCATAAAAACTCTCTCTAGATCGGCCACATTCGACATCAGTTTTGATTTCTACACAACTGGTGACAAGTCTGCTGGCATCAACCCTTGAGACGCTCACAATTTATCATCACCCTACCTGAGGGTTGAAAATAACTTACCTGTGGATGAAGTATTATTTTTTAAAAATGGATTTAGGAATCAGCGCATGAATTCCTTTGGTTCCATCCACCACTTGCGTGACCGTTAGATCCATCGCCGCGCTGGATAACATATACGCGTCCTCGCGCTTCATGCCTTTTCGCTCCACCAGAAAGTCCAACATTTGACTGGTGGCCATACGTGCCGCCTCGTCAAGATCCGTGTGCAAGCCCATGGTCATGTAATGCGTGGGCGTTTCAGCGCGCGGCCATTTCAGGTGTTGCTGTTTGTGTAAAATGACTTGAATTTCACCTTTGAGCGAGGTTTCTATCGCCGACAAACAAACCTCTCCATGCCCTTGCGCCGCATGACCATCACCAATCGACAACGAACCTCCTGCAATTTGCACCGGCAAAAACACGGTACTACCCGCCCCTAAATCGCTGTTATCCATATTGCCGCCAAAAAAATTCGGCGGGCCACTGGGTATACGCCCCATAGACGCAGGCGGTGCTACTGCGATTACCCCCCAAAAAGGTTTGACCGGGACGTGAATATTCGGCGCGTATTCGACACTTTGTTTTTCTAAATCAATCCACAACACACGATCTTTTTGATAATTGAATTCATCCGGTAATGCACCGCGCTCGGGACGAAAACCTTGACCCGCAATAGGCAAGCGCACTTCAACCGAGAGAATGCGAATTTCAAGTGTATCGCCAGGCTCTGCACCCCTAACTGCGATGGGGCCATTCAATGTGTGATCGCCACGGCTGATGCCCTCCACGCCTTCAAAGGCAGCATAAAGTTCAGCGGGTATTTTTTCTTTGGGTACACCTAAACTTTCAAAATAGCGCGGGTTGCCCGACACGGTTTCCAATTTGACCTTATCACCTGACTCAATAGTCAGAACCGGCGTTAAACTCGCATCAAAAAAACTGCGATGCACTGTCGTCGTCGATGCTTTCAGCTCATGCGTTTTAGCCAGCGCAATATGCGTAGCAGTGAATAACGCGAGCACAGCTATGATTTTGAGTAAAGGCAAAAGGCGCACCGATAACATCATCGGCGGCGATGAAACACTGTGCAGAAATAACGTATTTTTCTTACGCATTTTTTCATCCCATTGCCAACAATAACAGCAGAAAAATCAATACGGCGTCTACACCAGATTAATCGCCTAACAGATTAATCACACAGCAGATTAACTGTAAGGCGTTACCGGTGGTACAGCAGTATCTGGTGTGAGCGGTGGCAGTTTTTTATGCCACTGTGTGGCCTGCTCATAAGCATGTGCAAGCGCAAGCACTTTGCCGTCAGAAAAACGTGGCCCTGTGATCATTAAACCAATTGGCAAACCACTTTTACTAAATCCGCACGGAATAGAAACACTGGGCAATCCCATGACATTAAATGGCTGGCAATTGGAGGTGACGCGCGGGCTACCCGATTTACCTTCATTTGCACGACCAATTAATTCATTTAAAGTCGGCGGTAAAATTCGCTGGGTTGGGCACACCACCACATCAATAGCAGCAAAGGCGTCATCAACAGTGCGGCGAAGGGTTTCAACTTCCCATTTCGCGCGAATGTAATCTACTGCTCTGGGCGGCGCATCGGCGGCGGCTTGCAAACGGCGACGCTCGGCCAACATGTATTTATTTGCGGCATTTTTGAAATAAGGTTCATGCCATGCGTAGGTTTCACCCAGGGTACCCAAGCTGCCTAAATGTGAAACACCCGGCAGTGCGACATCTTCAACACCTGCGGTGAGTGTGCCGAGCAGCGCCACTGCAGTCTCTACCGCTTTTGCAACTTCCGGATCCAAATCATCAAAGTAACCTACGGGCAATCCCACTTTAAATCCCGACACAGGTTGCGATAATTGCGCGACGTAATCTTCTTTGTCATGTTCAACGCTGGTGATGTCGTATTTGTCGTAACCCGCCATAACGTTGAGCATCAAAGCGCTATCTTTCACTGTGCGCGTCATTGGGCCGCAGTGATCGAGAGAAACTGTTAACGGCAATATTCCTTTAATCGGCACCAGGCCATAGGTAGGTTTTAACCCCACAATACCGCAATAGGATGCTGGCATACGCACTGAACCGCCGGTATCCGTTCCCAACGCGCCAAACGCGAGATGTGCAGCAATGGCCGCACCGGAACCCGATGAAGAACCACCGGTGTTGTGCGCTAAATTCCACGGATTTCTTGATGGCCCGAAATACGATGTTTCACCGCCGCCCATCGCAAATTCTTGCGTATTGGTTTTGCCAATCAGAATTGCACCGGCTGCACGCAAGCGCGCCACTACCGTTGCATCTTCCTTAGGCACACGATCAGTAAACAACGCACTACCACCGGTTGTGCGAGTACCTGCGGTATCGATAATATCTTTAATTGCTAAGGGTATTCCGTGCAAAGGCCCGCGCAACTTTCCTGCTTTTTGTTCAGCATCGAGTTGATCCGCCAGTGCCAAGGCTTCTTTGTGCATGACGGTAATAAATGCATCCAATTTCGAATCATAAGTCGCGATGCGCTCCAGGCAGGCTTCAGTCAATTGCCGCGCGGTAATTTGTCCGGCGCTGATTTTGGCTGACGCTTCGCTCAAGCTTAACGCGGCAAATTCAGAGACACCCTTGCCGACTTTTGCCTCGGCCATTTTGATTGGAAATACCAAGGGCACAGCTGCGCCCAGCATTAGAAAATTAAATTGGCGTCGTGCAATTTGCATAATAATCGGCCTTTAATCATAGAATTTATGGGAACATGACTAGCAACAATTTTTGTTAGTACTCATTAAAAATCCGCGTCACTTCTTTCATATCACTACTTTTGGTTAGTGCCAGCTGCAACAAAATGCGTGCTTTTTCCGGCATTAAATTATCGCCGGGAATTATTTTTGCTTCGCGCCGGCGCGGTGTATCTTGCACACGTCCGCCGTGAGTGCGCGCGGTGGCCACTACAATCACACCTTTTTCTTGCGCACGTTTAATCGCTTCGGTTTGGCCAGTGGTTGGGCTGCCAGCGCCGGTGCCGTCAATCACAATACCTTTCACACCATTGGCCACCATGGCATCGATGATATAAGCCGGTGCATCGCGGTAAGCGTAGGCAACTTCAACTTTGGGCAGGGTTTGAAAATCAGTTCCCGCAAATTCCGATTTGGCGGTGTGACGGCGCAGCGGCTCGCGATAAAATTTCACTTGATCAGGATCTGCGTAACCGAGCGCCCCCACATCGATTCCTTTGAAGGTGTTCACGCGATAAGCGCTGGTTTTTGAAACATCACGCGCGGTATTAATCACTTGATTCATGCAGTGCAACACACCTTTATTCCACGCATCCTTGGATGCAGCCACGCGAATTGCATCGTACAAATTGCGCGGGCCATCTCCACTCAATCCAGTCCAGGGGCGTTGTGAACCCACAAACACAATGGGCTTTTTCGTCTTCACTGTCAGGTTCATGTAAAACGCTGTTTCCGCCATGGTATTGGTGCCGTGAGTAACCACAATGCCAGCGACTTTGTCGTCTTTGGCTAATTCGTTCAGCCGCTTGGCGACACGCGCAAAATCTTCGAATGTTTCTGAAGCAACGCGATCTTGCGGCGCACGTTGATCTTCAATAATGACATTGGCAATACTTTTAAGATCGGGTAAATCTTTTATCCAGTCTTCAGGATTTACGCGGGGATAATCTTTACCACCGTAATTGGTGATATTCAGGCGTGTATCACCACGGCTGGCGATAGTTCCGCCCATCGACATCAGCACGATGGTGGGCAGCTTCACTTCGGCAGCGGGTATAGCGGGAGGCGGAGCATAAGTAGGAATTTCCTGCGCGATCGATAAAAAACTCACGCAACTACCGCCAATCACCAAAGTGGCTG
>CAIOHY010000113.1 GCA_903858205.1 uncultured Cellvibrio sp. | reverse complement strand
GAACCGGCATTACTGAGCGCCGGGGCGCTGCATTGTTTTTACGATTTACGCAGAATTGTTGCCTGCGATAAAGCCGAAGCAGACCAACTGAAACAAGACCCGGTGATAGACCAGGTACTGGGTAACCCAGAGCAAAGTCTGCCAGCGGGCGCTGTGTTTAATGGCAGGATGGCGGCGCGGTTTACCAATAATTGTGGCGATCTATCCGAAGTGGTAGTGAGTTGGTTGCATTCGCAAAATATCAACATCCATTTTAATACCTCAGTGACGATTGATGACGGACAGTTAAGATTTAATAACATGGCATTAGCCAAACAGTATGATGCTTGCATTATTGCATCACCTTTGCCTGCGCTGATTCCCGATGCACGCAGCCGAATAGAGTTGCGCGAGCTAAGTATTTATTATTTCCAGTTGGCTAAGGTCATTACTGCGCAATTCCCCGCTTATTATCTATTGTGTCATGACGCCAATCTGCGTTCGTCCCGCATCGTTAACTACAGTGCTTATCATGATGAGCAAGATCCGCAGGGTGCTTGTGTTATCGCAGTTGAGGTCTTACATATCCCAAGTGCTGCACCGACCGCGCAGGATATTGCGACAGAAATCAGCAGCGTGTTGCCTTTTGCATCGATACTCGCCTCGTACAAACTGCCTAACACTATGCCAGTGCCGGTACCCAGTTTGGCAAATGCGGCGGTACTGGATGAATACACCGAACAATTGCAGAAAAATAATGGTGGTATGCCCGTCTACTTTTCCGGGATGAGAACAGATCAAGGATTATTTTTTTCGCACCATACTATAGGAAATGCTTATGATTCAGCATTGGCTTGCGCAGCAAGATTGTCTTGAGATTTTTGAAATGCCGTTTTACTGGCGGCTTTCAGAATCTCGGTCAGCGTCTGTTATTCCATCACGTTTAGGCATACGGATGAACTGTGTCGAAGCCTATGATTATTTGGAATACCGTCCCACACCGGTGGAATTGCAGGCTATTAATTTGGCGTATCAACAAGATGCCAATATTGGGTTTCTGAATCCTGAATCGGGGCAAATGTATACCTACGGCTCAAGTGTGAACCGTTTTTTTCTCAGTGTTTTGCAAAAATATCCTGCGGAGAAAGTCTATGAAATTGGTTGTGGTGCCGGTTTTAGCATTCAATATGCAGCGGACCATGGGTATAAAGTCACCGGCATAGACCCATCAGAATATTCTTTGCGCTGGAGCGAGCGTCTGGGTTTTGAATTGTTGAACACGTTTTTCGATGAGTCTTTAATTGCAGGGCAGGCTGATTTGATTTTTTGTAACGATGTGTTTGAACACGTTCCGCAAGTCGATCAATTTTGTCGCGCTGTTTATAAGTCATTAAAACCCGATGGTGTGTTCTGTTTTTCTACCACTAATTCATCACAAAGTATTGCACTGGGTGACATTTCTATGCTGGAACATCAGCATGTCAATATGTTTACTGAGCAATCGATTTATTCGTTATTGCAACAAGCGGGCTTTTCCGATGTTTCTGTTGGCGGTGGTTCTTATGGCAATACGTTTCAGGTGATCGCTAGAAAGCAAAAAGGAATATGTGTTGTTCCTTCATCTTTGCCTGTGAATAGTTGTCAGGGCTATTTTGACAGGGCACAAAAAATGCTAAGCCGGTTTCACCGGTTCTATCGCGAGATCGGCCATTCAAGTCACTATTATGTGCCATTGCGCTCTATTCCTTATCTTGCATCGGTTGGTAATTTTGGCGATAGCGATGTGTTTGACTCTAATAAATCCTGGCAGGGAAAATATATCGACGGATATGATCGCCCGATTAAATCAGTGTCTGATCTGAATTATCAGCCGGGAGAGAGTTTCTTTATTGGCTCCATGACATTTTACGAAGAAATAAAAAAAATGTTACTGGAACATGGTTATCCAGAGCGCAGTATTCACTCTATTTCGTCATTAGGTGATTTTGATGTGTAGGGTGGAGCTGCAAAAATGAATATTGTGATATCGCAATCCATGTTGTTTCCCTGGGTGGGCATGTTAGAACAGGTCAGTCAGGCCGATGTATTTGTGCATTACGATGACGTGCAATTTTCCAAAGGCAGTTTTGTTAATCGTGTGCAGTTGAAATGGCCCTCTGGGTCTAAATGGTTAACGGTGCCGCTGGCAGATTTTCATTTAGGGCAACGAATTAATGAAGTTAAACCAGCGGACAGCGCAAGCTGGAAGCATCAACATCTCGAACTTCTGCGGGAAAGTTTTGCAAATGCACCTCATGCAAAGGATGCACTGGCACTTGCAGAAAAAGTTTACAGCGCTGACTACGAAGATATAGGGAGTTTATCCAGAGCATCCCTGCTTGCATTGGCCCACTATTTTGGGATTGAAAAAACCACGAGGTTTCTGGATGTGGCGAGCTTGGATATAGGTGGTAGCAGTAGTGAACGAGTATTTAATATAGTGAAAAAGTTAGAGGGAACTCAGTATATAACCGGACATGGCGCGGCTAATTATCTTGACCATCAATTATTTGAACAGGCAGGTATTGATGTGCGCTACATGGAATATCAACGAAAACCCTACCCACAAAATTACGGCGCTTTTAATCCTTACGTAACAGGCCTCGATCTGGTTGCCCATTGTGGGCCTGCTGGTGCTGAAATGATTTGCTCGGGGGCATTGCACTGGCGCGATTTTATATTATCGTGATTTTGCGATGTTAATCATTTCCATCATTGCTTGCTCAAAATGCCGTGCAAATCTTGTCGTATCGAATAGCGGCGACGCCATGACTCGCGCGCGCAACTCACTGCGTATTTTTGCGAGCTTTGTTAAATCGCTAGAGAAAATTTTCGCCTTTTGAATATGGTCGGCTTTGTCTGCCGCAATCCATTCGGATTGACCAACATTTTGTGCGATAGATTCGCCGAGCCGTGAGCGAAAATCGGTGCCTTTCAGCGTGATAATCGGTACGCTCATAAACAAAGTGTCTGCAGTCGTTGTCCCGCCAGATGACGGAAACGGATCAAGTGCGATGTCGATTTTGTTATAGGACTTAAAATAGTCCAGTCGTGCCGTTTTACCTTCCAATATTAATCGCTCAGGTGTTATCCCATGAGCTGCATAGCGTGTATATGTGTTTTTTAGTACAGATTCATCGCTTAGTTGTCGCGTCTGGATGTGCAGTTTTGAATTAGGTACTGCGTGCAATACCTGAGCCCACAATTCGACAACATCGTCGTTCATTTTCGTCAAATTATTAAAGCAGCCAAATGTGATAAAGCCATTTTGCAAAGCGGGCAGTTCTGCAATATCGATATCATCCATGAGCGGTGCAAAGCATCCCGCTATTTCAGGGAGCCGCCAAACTTGCTCAACGAAGGGGCTTTCCTGACCGACGGGAACCAGATATGGATCGGCGAGAATATAGTCCATTTCTGCGAGCCCCGTTGTTGCCGGATACCCTGCCCAACTTACTTGAATAGGAGCAGGTTTGTATGCAAACATTGGCAGGCGGTTGTAGGCTGTGTGGCCGGAAAGATCAAATAAGATATGTGGTGCATCGCGGTAAATGAGTTCCGCTGCGTCCCGATCACTCTTGCCGTACAAAGCTTGCCATTTAATAAAGTGAGGTTTAATGAGCGCAGTAACCTCGTCTTCCTTTGGTTGCGTTGGGTAAGCGATTAATTCAAATTTGTTTTTATCGATGTAACGCAATAACCCTTCAAGAAAAAATGTTACCGCGTGTCTTCGCAAGTCGCCCGATACAAAACCAATCCGAATTTTATCGTTCGCTACGTTGGTGGTTTGGCAGTACCAAGTTTGGTATTTGTGTTTTGCTAGGGCTGAAATATGTTTTCCGTAATTAATAGCTTCTTGCAAAGCCTGATCTGGTGAAAGTGTTGAGTGATAGCATGCGGCTAATAAGAGATTGCTGAAGGCAGAGGCCATTGTTGTATCGTTGGTAAAGGCTTTTCGATAATATTCCATCGCTATTTCAATAGTGCCTAACTCTTTATGAACGTTGCCTAGATTATTGAGCGTGGGGGGCCAGTGAGGATCGACATCGAGTGCTCGCTCCAACAGTGCTTTGGCTTCCTGTAGTTTGCCTTGATTATTTAACAAAGCCCCCAGGTTACTTAGCCCTAAATTATGTTGTGGATCAATTTCAATCGCTTTGCGATAAGCCGCCTCTACTTCTAATAGTTGATCAGCGCAGGAAAAGTTGGTTGCCAGATTGCAATAAGCGTTTGCAAATCTCGGGTTAAGTTTAATCGCCTCGCAGTAGCTTAAAGTTGCAGCTTCATATTGTCTTAACTCGTTTAGCGTAATACCGAGATTATTGTGTGCGTCCGCCATTGTGGGATCAAGCAAAATGGCGCTGCGAAAACAGCTTTCTGCTTCCGATATTTTTTTCTGCCATAAGAGTGATACTCCGAGTTGATCGTGTGCTTCAGGAAGGTCGTACTTAATTGTGATAGCCTTGCGGCATAGTTTTTCGGCCTCAGAATAGTTTTTTTGTTCATTCATCATTCTGCCAAGCGCGCTATAGGCGATTGCATCTTGATAATTTAACGCAATACACTTGCGGAAGTGTTGCTCTGCAGAGGGTGTTTTTCCAAGTTCTTTCAGTGCCATGGCTAGGTTGCGATGTGCTTCAGCATCTTTGGGTTCTAGCTGAATGACTTTTTGCATAGGCGCGATGGCTTCTTCCATCCTGCCTTGCTCGGCAATCGCCACGCCTAAAATTTTCCAAATTAATGTGGCTTTTGGGTAGGCCTTGCTCAAGGGTGTTGCAATGGTTTCGGCAGCGGCATAGTTGCCGTTGTTGACAACCTGAATCAATGTACTCAACTCAGTTTGACTAGGATTTTTTTTAAGCATTCCCATTTCCTGATTTATTCTAAGTTGTGATCACAAAAAATCGTTAGCGCGCTTTTACCAAATACTGGCCACTCAGCAGTGTTTCATCAACCACGTGGCCGATGCTATGTGATGGATAGGTTTCTGTTAGATATACGCGGCCGTTTCGCTTGACTAAACGTGTATCGAAACGTTGATACTCGCCGGTCACTGGCTGGTAGACCAATTGATACAAATCCAAGGTGTCGCCGCTGTGCATACCATTATTGGTTCCACTGTGGATAACAACTTGTTGCTGCCCCGGCGATGAATCCACCCGAGCCAGATAGGGTTGGCAGTTAATGGCACCGGCCATGTCGTCACTGGCTCTCGCAACCAGATGCTGTACCTGCATGCCGTAATCGGTTTCCCAGAAGCGCGGTGATCCAAAGCCGATTTGGGTTTCGGGTGAGGTTTTCCATTTACCAAACGTTCGATACTGATTGCTAAAAATAACTTGCCCGGTAAAACCATCGCGCACTTCTAACCTAAAGCTAAAAACACGGCTGCGTTTATCAAGCGACGTATTGATGTGGAATAGGTTGTGTGCACCGCTGATGAAACGGGTGTAGTAACTTGGGTTTTCCATGGTGTCCGGGAAGGTCATCGTCATATCATCGACTTCGCCGCTGACAAAAAACTGCACACGATTTTGTTTGGCTAATGCTTGTGCTTGTGTTGCTGCATTGGCTTCACCGTAAATACTCGCGTTAGTAAAGGATTCGCGTAAGTAGGTGGGCGTAAGCATTGAGTGTCGGTTACGCAGATTGGCGCCGATAAGCATTGGCAGGTGCTGTTCAACTTGTTGCAAGGCACCCAAACTGCTTGATATAGGAACTATGCGCGGGAAGCTTACGAACGCAACGGATTTTTTATAGCCGTTATTAAAAGGCTCGGGACAGAGAAATTGACCTGGTGTGTTTATAGGTGCGAACGCTCCCGTTGCATAAGCAGTGGCAGCACCGGATGTTTGAGTGAACGTACCAGGCGACGGAGCGAGCACAGTAGTGATGGTTTGGTTTGTTGTGGCCGGCGCCACTGGGTTGGCTGAGCCAGGCGCAAGTGACGCGGCTGTTTCCACTGCTGGCATTACGGAGTTGGCCGTCGCTGAAGAGGGAGCTGTCGTCGCAGGTTTTTGGGTGTTTGTTGTCGCGGTTGTTGAAGGTGCTTTTGCGATCCCGGTTCCAGGAACCTGGCTTAAATCTGACATTTTGCTAACTTCAGCCAGCAGAAATACCAAGTCATTTTCCATTTCAGCCAAGCGGTCGATACTGGGTTTGCTATTAGCCCACTCTTCGACATATTGTTTGACCGTTTCGTCGTTCAGATCAATTTTTTCGCCGCTTTCGGTGACGATGGTTTTTTTAGAGTCAGATTGAAATACCCCGCAGCCGTTTATGCCGAGCATTGTTAGCAGCATCAGAGGTAACACCGGCAACAAATGGCCGCTGAAGCGACGAAAATTGCCTTGCGTGTTTTGTTTCAACATAATCCTGTTCCTCTAATTCGCGGTTTCCGCTCGCGCGCACGAAGCTCGCACTAATTTCCATGTGTATTTAGCAGATTCTGTGCCGCAAATGAGGGCTCATGATAATCGGCCAGCTGCGCAAAATTGGAATGAGTGTAGTCGGTCACTATGCAACTCACGCCCGCGTTTTTTAATTCATTACATTTTCTCGCGGCTTCTTGCTGGGTGCTAAAACCACCTAATTTCAGGCGGTAGTAATCGGTGTTACGGACATTGGTTTTTTGAAAATTCGGTTCCAAATTCGCGAGCAGTATTGAATTTTTATCCATCATCTCTTGCCATATTGTGGGCAATTTGCGCATGTCGGTAATAGAGGCAACTTGCAACGCAAAATGCGCATCACTCGCAGGTTCCGTTTCTTCTACTGCGTCTTCTTGCGCTGGTGTATAAGTATCGGCGACGGGTTCAGCTAACCTATTCATGGCGATTGGAGCAGTGACCAGTTCTGCATCAGCGGGAAGTGAAGCTGCGGTTGGTGCTGGTGCAACTATAGGCACTGGGTTTTGTGCGATTGCGGTAGGCTCTTCGCTTTCCTCGAGGCTTGAAGAGAGTTGTTCGAGTTGGCCGAGTAGGAGATTTAACTCACCCTCGATGGCCAGTAGGCGTGATAATCCCGGCTTTAGTGTTTTCCACTCCTCCAGTAATTGATCGTACTCTTGCTGTTTTGCTGCAAGTGTTTGTGCATTGGCTGGCGCGGTGGCATTTTTAGGCTGGGGATTGGATTGGCACCCGACCAAACACATCAGTGCAGACAAAACAGCAGCAGTTACAAGCGTGTGATTGGATAACTTATTCATGATGAATCGCTCGCGTTGATTAGTATTTGAAGTCATAGTATTGAACATCGCAATACACTTTGGTTTTCGCTAAGTTGGTACAGGCTTGCAGTGCCTTTTTCTCCGCATCCGTGCCTTTGGCTGGCAGACCGGGATAGTAAGCCAAGCCAAGGATATAGCCGCCTTTGTCGGGTTTTTTGATATAGAAAGGCGTTTGCGTAAATTGCCCGCCTAATTTGTTGCGTAAGATGTGGTAATAAAGTTTTAGTAGGGCAGGGCTGTCAAAATGCCCCGCACTGGCGACATAACCTGACGCTTCCTCAAGTGGGCGTAAAACAAAATCCACACCGGCGATGACGTCGCCATCAGGCGAGAAATTTAAATTTTGGTTGGCCGTTTTTAGGCCGCGTCTATCGATGTAATTCTCATCGACTTTGAGACTGTAGCTGCCGGGTTTTACGTTGGTAAATAAATAATAGCCGTCGTATTCCGAACGGGTTGATGCAACAACTTTTTCGTTTTTGTCGACCAAATGTAGCGTAATGTAAGGCGCCGGTTCGCTCTCGCCAGCAATTCCCTTAAGGTAGATCACACCGTCCACTTCGCCTGCTTTTACGACTGGCAGTTCAACCGTCTCCACGTAACCCTTACGCGCTTTGATCGCGACACCGGGTCCGGATGTGATCATGAACGGCCCCTCAAGTGTGGACTCGTCTACGACTATGTCTGTTGTGGTGTTGTTGTAAAGGGAGCTTAATACCGCGACACCTGAGGCGTTGGTTTTTTCTTGACGGTAGGCTTGCACCGCTTTAACGGTAGCATTTTGAACGGGCGGTTCGTTCGCATCAAAAATGCCATTCATGTTCAGGTCTTCGAAGACCCTGGCGGACACGGCACCCGACTGCGCGATAGGTTGTGCAGATGTAAATACGCTGCGCTGCAAAGGTTCATATCCAAGACTGAAACGTAAACCCAATCCTGCACTCCAGGAGCCATCTTCGTGGTAGCCGGCATTGGTACTTAAATAGAATGCATCTTTATTCCAGTTTAAGCCCAGATCGACTTGATACTGATCCTGAGGTTTATAGTAGGTATAACGTAGCTCTGAATTAAAATT
>CAIOHY010000112.1 GCA_903858205.1 uncultured Cellvibrio sp. | reverse complement strand
CCACATTAAATGTAAGCGGGAAAGTAGATTTTGTTGCCATTTTCTGCTCCGTTTCTCTAGTGTATGTGTATATTATACAGTAAATTGGATTTATTGTCAACCTATTAGCTTACCTCAGTTCGGCCGTTGTCCAAATCCTTGGAATGTGATTTGAGACAGCAACTCTTTTCTTGCTTGCTAGTTTGGAGATCGCTGCGCGCAATTCCGGGTATCGATTTTTGTAGTCCTCGTGGTGTATGGTAACCAATGCATGTACGTTGGGGCAAATTGTTTTAAGATTTAAGGAATCATGTTCGAAGTGGTCGCCATTCATATGATGAACGTGCAGACACAAGGGCCACAGAATGTTCATCTCACCAAATGTGATCTTTGCCATTAGTAGATTTTGAAAGCCAGTCCATGCAGTTTTAAAGCAATCAGTAATTCCACAAGAATCCTTAGCACAACATTCGCAATAAGTTTTCTTAAATTGCTTGTAGGTATCGTCACGTAAAGTCGTACTATTGACTAAGCGTACACTGGCAGGTAGATCGGGATGACCGTTAATAAAAACGTTGTCAAGAACATACTTACGACCTTCCTGGCCCCGCCAAGTGTCGGTTTCGATAAACCGCTTCACGTCGCCGTTTAACAATTTACTATCGACCGGTACATGCACGACTGACGTACTTTGGAGAATGTAGTATTCGGCAAGCAAGCGTTTTTGCTCACTGTCAATGGGATATGATTTAATCGCTGCCACTGCATCGGCATGGTTGATAAACCCTTGTTTCATCCGGGCCGCACGACCCGCAGTCTGCGAATAGTTGTTGTGGATAGTTCCAGTAGGTTCTCGGCCCACAATCACATTGTTTAGTTTCGGCAAGTCCATTCCCGCGTAGCCACTATCAATCGTAACCACGACCACTGGTCTGTCATCAGCTTTTTCAGCCAACGCCACACCTGCAGCCAACGATTCAATTTTTTTACTATCAAATTCTTTTGCGTAGAATTGATTATACAAAACTTTTTTCCCTCTTGAGGGGGAGGTGTTCAACAACATACGGAAACCGAATTTTTTGCAATAATTATAAACTTCGTGGACAGTTTTATTAAACTCAGCGCCATTAGTGGTGCCACGCCGCGCAAGTCTAATGAGGGCAGCAGGGTATTTAGGACTAAATTCTTTTGCAACTGCCCAGGTTTGGGGTTTAATTGCTACCATAACGGCAGCTATTTTTTCGCATTGTTCCTTGAAATATTCCATTCCAAGATCGACCGTATCTTCGCTGTCAAGATAAGAAATAACATCGTAGAACGGAGTAGTCAATACATCGCGGGGCATAGGCTTCAAATAAATGTTATTTTCGCGGCCCAGATCAGTATTTTCGCGTTGGCTGTTAGTTGGAGTAGCTGTCAAAAATAGAACTGCGGTATTAGTCAGAGTCCGCAATTTATCCAGAGTGATAGCCTCGAATTTGTTGTTGGTAGTGCCCTTGTCAGCTAGGGTATCCTCTCGACTTATAGTACCAAACGTAATGTGTGCTTCGTCAACAATAGCCAAATCAATAACCCCGCTGGCTGCCAGCAGGTCATAATTACGGTTGAAATATTGCGAAGTAACGAACAACAGAATCACATCACCATCGAGGTCGGTGGGTTGCTTTCCATTTTTAATATCATTTTTGATAGGCTGCAAGTCCGAATCGGTGTATACTTTTATCTTAGAACCACTTACTACTGTGTTGTGAAGCACTGCCTTGGCCTTAGCGTGGGATTGTTCGACGACCTCTGCCCGCGGAGCAGTGAACATAATAACACGTTTGCCCTGAGGATAAAATGTTTTGATAAACTCAGGAATTAGAACTTTAAGCGAAACCGTAGTCTTACCTGAACCCGTGAAGGCATTCAGCACCATTCGCCGTGTATCCTTACCTTTGTAAAATTTATCAAGTTGAGCAACAACTTGGGTCACTAAGAACTTTTGTTGGTTCTGCGTGATAGCAATATCACAAACGTATGGATTGTAGATAGTGCGTTTGAACATGAAAGATCCCTTTTGAATAGATATTGAATCTTTGTATTATACAGCTAAAATGATTTATTGTCAACCTATCAACTTACCTCAGTTCGTCCGTTGCCCAAAT
>CAIOHY010000111.1 GCA_903858205.1 uncultured Cellvibrio sp. | reverse complement strand
GTGCTAATTCAACAATCGCCTCCAATACTTCTTTACTGTAAACCGCACCGGTTGGATTGTTGGGGTTAATCACTACAATCCCGCGCGTTTTATCGGTGATTTTGCTTTCGATATCGGCGAGGTCAGGGAACCAGTCCGATTGTTCGTCACACAAATAGTGACGGGCTTTACCGCCGGCGAGATTTACGGCGGCAGTCCAGAGTGGATAATCCGGAGCAGGTACCAAGACTTCGTCGCCATTGTTCAGTAGCGCCTGCATGGCCATGACGATTAACTCGCTGGCGCCATTGCCGAGGAAAATATCCTCGATCTCAACACCGGGAATCTCCAAACGCTGGCATTCATGCATGATCGCTTTGCGCGCGGCAAACAGACCTTTGGAGGCGGTGTACCCTTCGGCGTTGGCGAGGTTGCGGATGACATCCTGAATAATTTCATCAGGTGCCGAAAAACCAAACGGGGCAGGGTTGCCGATGTTCAGTTTTAAAATACGGTGGCCTTCTTCTTCAAGGCGGTAAGCGTGGTCCAATACCGGGCCACGAATGTCATAACAAACTCCATTGAGTTTGTCGGATTTCTTAATCGGGTTCATTTGCAGTAAGATGCCTTGATTGCGGTCGTGCGTGATTGCGGTTGAAAAACACCCGAATAATCGACCTTAACTAGTTGATCTGTCAAGGAAATCCTTATGGCTGATAACGAAAACCTGACCGACGCCGAATGGCGGAAAAAATTAACCCCTGAGCAGTATCGGATTTGCCGGGAAAAGGGCACAGAACGCCCATTTACCGGCGAGTATTGGCAGGAATTCAATGCGGGCGATTATCGCTGCCGCTGCTGTGGTGAACTCTTGTTTGATGCGGATACCAAGTTTGATGCTGGCTGCGGCTGGCCGAGTTTTTATGCTCCGGTCAATAAAACAGCTATTCGTGAAAACATGGATACCAGCCATTACATGGTGCGTACCGAGGTGGTGTGCCGCAAATGCGATTGCCATCTCGGTCATGTGTTTACCGACGGACCCGCGCCAACCGGCTTACGCTACTGCATCAACTCTGCCTCAATTCTTTTCTCGCCTGATGAAAAATAATGCAACGGCAGCTGTGGTGGGTATCCAGCTGCCGTTCTATTTTTCTTGCACAATTGCACCTAAAGGTTTGATTTTGTAAACAAATGTTAAACTTGCAGGATCGTCTTGATAGCTGTTTATCCTTTGTCGCCATCTGATCGTAATAGGCTGAACTATCAAGCAGCCGCGTTATTTATTTTCTTTGGCAGCGCTGCAAAATTAACTCAATAAAGGCGCTGCTTAGTTTCCAGGGAAACGTTATGAATTCACGTCCATTTTTTCCGTTTGTAGATTCGCATGTGTTATTGAATAGATTGCACATTCTTGTATTTGTCTCATTGGTCTTTGGCTCATTGGTATGTGTTGCAAGTGCCTATGCACAGCCGCCTGCAGATAAACCTGTCGATGTCATAGTGCAAACTGCCAGTATTAAGAGTTTGACAACCACGATCGAAGCGCTCGGCACTTTGCGCGCAAACGAGGCGATCACGCTGACCCCCAACGATACAAAAAAAGTGACGCGAATTAATTTTGAAGATGGCCAGCGTGTAGAAAAAGGCCAAGTGCTGGTGGAGATGACCAGCCGCGAAGAATCAGCGCTGTTAGAAGAGGCGCGTTTCAATGCTGATGAAGCCAAAAAACAACTCGACCGTGTGCAAGAACTGGCGAAGCGCGGTGCGGCGTCGCAATCGCTGTTGGATCAGCGTGTGCGCGAATATGAATCTGCGCGCGCGCGCTACAACGCAACTGAATCGCGCTTGAAAGATTTGGTATTGCTAGCGCCTTTCTCTGGCGTAGTTGGTTTGCGCGAAGTGAGTGTTGGCGCGTTAGTTTCGCCGGGCGACCGAATTACTACCTTGAATGATGATGCAAAAATGAAACTGGATTTCACTGTGCCCGGCGTTTATTTACGCAGTTTGTCAGTAGGTCTGCCGATTGTTGCAAAGAGCCGCGATTTAGATAACAAGGTATTTGAAGGCGAAGTCTTTAGTATTGATAACCAAATCGATGAAGTAACCCGTTCAATGAAAGTGCGTGCACTGCTCGACAATAAAAATCACGAATTAAAACAGGGCATGCTGATGCTGGTCGATTTAAAAGCGGCATCGCGCGAGGCATTAATTATTTCTGAATCGGCTTTGGTTCCATTGGGAAGTAATAATTTCGTATTCGTGCTTAACGAAGCGGGCGGTATTGTTGAACGGCGAAAAATCGCTATAGGAGAGCGGCTCGCAGGGGCGGTAGAGGTGCTAAGTGGTTTAAATGCGGGCGATAAGGTTGTGACTCATGGATTACAAAAAGTGCGCCCAGGTCAAAAAGTAAAAGTTCTGGCAGAAGAAAAACCTGCTGCGGATCACGTTGGAGAAAGCGCACACCTATCCGATTTAATTAAGTCAAAAAATAACTGAGGGTAACCTGCAATGATGCTCTCTGATATTTCCATCAAGCGACCGGTATTTGCCTCTGTCATTTCAATTCTATTAATCGCCTTCGGGGTAGTCGCGTTTGATCGCCTCACGCTGCGTGAATATCCCAATATTGATCCACCTGTCGTTTCTATTCGCACTAATTATCCGGGTGCGGCGGCGAGCATCGTTGAAACGCGAATCACGAAAGTGATTGAAGATCGCATCTCAGGCGTTGAAGGTATTCGCTTTATTGAATCCTCCAGTGAAAATGGCATCTCTAACATAGTGGTGCAGTTTGATACTGGCCACAATATGGATTCCGCGGCCAATGATATTCGCGACCGCGTAAACGGCGCAGTAGGTAATTTGCCGGATGAAGCTGATCCGCCCGAGGTACAAAAAGTCAGTTCCGATGAGGACGTGATTCTCTGGTTTAGTCTAGCCGGCGAAAATATGACAATGCCGGAGTTATCCGATTATGCGCAGCGCTATTTGATCGATCGCTTTTCAGTGATCGACGGTGTTGCGCGTGTGCGCATTGGTGGCGAACAGCGTTACGCGATGCGTTTGTGGTTAGACCGACGCGAACTCGCTGCGCGCAATCTCACGGTGAATGATGTTGAATCCGCATTGCGCGCCGAAAATATTGAATTGCCAGCGGGTAGTATTGAATCGCTTGAGCGACAATTTACGGTGCGTATGGCACGCTCCTATCGCACGGTCGATCAATTCAGCCAGTTGGTTGTTAAGCGCGGCGATGATGGGCATTTAATTCGCTTGGGCGATGTTGCAAAAGTCGAGAAAGGTACCGAAGAAGATCGAACTCTATTTCGCGGCAACGGTGTTACACAAGTCGGTATTGGAATTGTGAAACAATCGACCGCAAATACCATCGATGTAGCCCGTGGTGTAAAAGAAGAGCGCGACCGAATTAATGCCATTTTACCTAAAGGCATGAGCCTTGAAGATAGCTACGACAGTTCTATTTTTGTTGAACGAGCGATTAAGGAAGTTTACATCACGCTCGGCATTGCAATCGCATTGGTTGTTTTGGTGATCTATTTATTTCTGGGTAGCATCCGCGCGATGTTGGTGCCCGCCGTTGCCGTGCCTGTTTCTATTATTGCGACTTTTACTGTGCTTGCGGTCATGGGTTTTTCAGTGAATATGCTGACCTTGTTGGCGCTAGTGCTTGCGATTGGATTAGTGGTTGATGATGCGATTGTGGTGCTGGAAAATATCGTGCGCCACATCGAAGAAAAAGGTAAAACGCCCTTGCTTGCTGCCTACGACGGTGCGCGTGAGGTGGGCTTTGCTGTTATCGCAACGACCCTGGTGCTGATTGCGATTTTTGTTCCGATTGTATTTTTAAAAGGCGATATAGGGCGTTTGTTTTCCGAGTTTGCCATCACTATGGCTGCTGCGGTTGGTTTCTCTGCATTAATCGCACTCACCCTCTCGCCCATGCTTGCCTCCAAAATGTTGGTGCGCAATGAAAACAAAAATAACTTTGTAGCATCAATCGATCGCGGAATGTTGCGTATGCGCCTGCGCTATCAGCAGGCCATCCGTGCCTGTTTGCGCCGTGCAAAATTAATTATTGTGAGTTTCGCATTATTATTGTTAGGGGCTTTTTTTCTTGCCCAACAAATCCCCTCCGAATATGCCCCGCGTGAAGATCGCGGTACTTTTTTTGTGATGGTGAATGGCCCTGAGGGTGCAAGCTATGCTTACATGGAAGAGTACATGACCGAAATTGAAAGCCGCATGATGAAATATGTAGAGGCGGGGGAAATTAATCGGTTAATGGTACGTGCTCCACGGGGTTTTGGCGCGGTGGAAAGTTTTAACTCAGGCATGATTATCGCGGTCATGAACGATTGGAGCGAGCGTCGCGGTGCGTTTGTAGTGATGGATGAAATTCGCCAAAAACTGGCTGATTTACCCGGTGTAACCGCAGCGCCTGTCATGCGCCAAGGCTTTGGTTCGCAAGCGACTAAACCTGTGCAATTTGTGCTGGGCGGCGGTACTTATGAGGAGTTGGCAAAGTGGCGCGATATCTTATTAGAAAAGCTGGAAAAAAATAATCCAGGCTTAACAGGCATCGATTGGGACTACAAAGAAACTAAACCTCAAGTCGAGGTGCTTATTGATACCAATCGCGCTGCAGATTTGGGTGTGAGCGTAAACAATATAGGTCGCACTCTTGAGGCGATGTTGGGCTCGCGTCGCGCAACTACGTTTATTGATGACGGCGAAGAATATGATGTGATCATGCAGGGCGCGCGCGATGAGCAGCGCACAACGACCAGTTTGCAAAACATGTATGTCCGTTCCGAACGCTCGGGTGAATTAATTCCACTATCGAATCTGGTGACGCTGAAAGAAGTCGCCGACGCAAGCCGTTTGAATCGCTACAACCGTATGCGCGCATTAACGATTGAGGCAAACCTCGCAGACGGCCTTGCGTTGGGTGATGCACTTAATCATCTCAACGGTTTGGTGCGTGAGCATCTGCCATCAACCGCCGTTGTTGATTACAAGGGTCTATCGCGCGATTTCCAAACAGCCGGCGGTTCGATCATGTTTATTTTCCTGCTAGGAATATTGATTACGTTTTTGGTATTGGCCGCCCAGTTTGAAAGCTATGTGCATCCGTTTGTGATTATGCTCACGGTTCCGCTCGCCATATTGGGTGGAATGCTGGGGCTTTATTTAACGGGTAGTAGTTTTAATCTTTATTCACAAATTGGCTTGTTGATGTTGATTGGACTGGCCGCAAAAAATGGCATTTTGATTGTGGAATTTGCCAACCAATTGCGCGACCGTGGTGTCGAATTTACCGAGGCATTATTAGAGGCATCCTCTGCGCGTTTGCGTCCGATTTTAATGACCAGTCTCACTGCAGTAGCCGGTGCAATTCCTCTGGTGATTTCATCTGGTGCTGGTTCAGAAACACGTTTTGTTATTGGTGTAGTGGTGATCTCTGGTGTGTTGGTTGCAACTTTTCTTACCTTATTTTTAGTTCCTGTGGCTTACAGTTTACTCGCGCGCAATACGGGTTCACCGGGTGATGTGGAGCGAGAGTTGTTGCAAGACCAAGCTCGTTATAGCGGAAGCGGTGACGAATAAGTTGCGCGTGACTATGACATTACTACTGGTTGAGGAGAGAGATTGAGAAAGTTGTTTTTGGGAACGGGATGACAACGCGCCCCTCGGTTTTTCGAGGGGCGCAGGTGTAACGGAATTACACTTTCACATTGGCTTTCAGGAAGCTCACAATATCGTTTACTGCAATTTCCTGTTTCTCTGCATCGCGACGCCCTTTGTATTCGATGCTGCCCGCTTCAAGCCCGCGATCACCAATCACAATTCGGTGGGGAATACCCATCAAATCGGTATCGGCCAGCATGGTTCCAAGACGAGCCTTTTCTTCATCCATCAACAATACATCGAAACCGGCCTCTTGCAATTGCGCGTAGAGTTCTTCGCATTTGGCGGCAACGGCGGGAGATTTTTGCATGTTAATTGGCACAATCGCGATGTGGAAAGGCGCGATGGAGTCAGCCCAGATAATGCCGTTTTCATCAAAGTTCTGTTCGATGGCTGAGGCAACAACGCGGGTTACGCCAATACCATAGCAACCCATAATCATCGTTTGCTCTTTGCCGTTAACATCCAACACTTTGGCTTTCATGGCTTCGGAATATTTGGTGCCAAGCTGAAATATATGGCCAACTTCAATACCACGTTTAATTTCCAGCGTGCCTTTGCCGCAGGGGCTTGGGTCGCCAGTAACGACGTTGCGAATGTCTGCCACCAGAGGTGCAGTTGCATCGCGTTCCCAATTCACACCAGTCAAGTGGAAGCCATCTTTATTGGCGCCGCACACGAAATCGGCAAGGTGTGCGGCCGAGTGGTCAACTATTACGGCAATCTTAAGGCCGACTGGACCAATTGAGCCCACGCCTACACCCAGTTCCGCTTTGATGCGTGCTTCGGGTGCGAAGGTCAGTGGTGATGCGATACCGGTTATTTTCTCTGCCTTAATTTCGTTGAGTTCGTGGTCGCCACGCAATACCAGAGCTACCAGTGGCTGCGATTTGTCGTCGCGCACTTCACCTAATACGATCAGCGTTTTTACCGTTTGTTGTGGGCTGACTTTCAAGAACTCGCAGACTTCATCAATACTGTGTTTGCCTGGCGTGGCAACTTCCTGCATAACATGTTGTGCCGCAGCGCGCGGTGTCGATGGAGGCAAGGCTTCGGCTTTTTCGATATTGGCGGCATAGTCGCTGGCGTTACTGAAGGCGATATCGTCTTCACCGCTGTCGGCCAATACATGGAATTCATGTGAGAATGCTCCGCCGATCGAGCCGGTATCGGCCAATACCGGGCGGAATTGCAGGCCCAAACGGGTAAAGATGCTGCAGTAGGTTGCGTGCATTACATCGTAAGTTTCTTGCAATGATTCAGTACTGGTGTGGAAAGAGTAAGCATCTTTCATGATAAATTCGCGCGAGCGCATTACGCCAAAACGTGGGCGAATTTCATCGCGGAATTTGGTTTGGATTTGGTAAAAATTTGCCGGTAATTGTTTGTAGCTTCTGATCTCGTTTCGGATCAAATCAGTGATCACTTCCTCATGGGTGGGGCCGAGGCAGAAAGGGCGATCATGGCGATCAGTCATGCGTAATAATTCCGGGCCGTATTGCTGCCAACGGCCAGATTCTTCCCACAATTCTGCCGGTTGTACCACCGGCATCAACACTTCCATCGCGCCGGATTTATTCATCTCTTCGCGTACAATTTTTTCGACTTTGCGCAACACGCGCAAACCCATCGGCAACCAGTTGTAGAGCCCTGAGGCCATTTTGCGGATCATGCCCGCGCGCAGCATTAATTGATGGCTGATAACTTCCGCATCGGAAGGTGTTTCTTTAAGGGTGGCAATTAAAAATCGGCTGGAGCGCATAGTTATGACTTCTTGGTAGCTATAATGGATTTCAAAGCCGCATATTCTACGGCGGTTGGCGATATTGGTATAGCGCCTCGGGCGCTCCAGTGTCTATCTGTTGTCAAATAAAATAAGGAATGCACTATGTTTGAACTTCATCCGCGTCTTGTCCAAGACTCTGTCGTTATCGGTGAGTTTGATTTATCACTGCTGCTATTAAGCCGCGATGCTAATTATCCCTGGTGTATTTTGGTGCCCAAGCGCGAGGATGTGTATGAGATACATCATTTGGCAGAAGATGAACAGTTACAGCTGATTCGCGAATCCTGCCGTTTGTCAGAAGTGATGACCAGCGTATTTGATGCCGACAAAATGAATGTGGCTGCACTCGGTAATGTGGTGCGCCAGCTCCATATTCATCATATTGCCCGCTTCACGGACGACCCGGCATGGCCACAGCCGATTTGGGGTAAGCTCCCCGCAAAAGAATACACGGCGGATGAATTTGCTGAGCGTATCAAACGCTTGCAAAATGCCTTGGTGGGCGAGGGCTTTAAAGTTCAATAACGGTATAGCGCACCAATAAAAAACCCCGCAGTGCGGGGTTTTTTATGAAAGTCAAAATCGCTATCTATACAGCAAATTCTTTCAGCTTTTTCAGAGGGCGTACTTTTACCGATATGCTCGCTGGTTTAGCTTTGAAAGTAACTTCTTCTTTTGTGAAAGGATTGATGCCTTTGCGTGCTTTGGTGGCGGGCTTTTTCACAGTGGTGATTTTCAACAGGCCTGGCAATACGAATTCACCGATGCCTTTCTTCTTGATGTGACCCTCAATAACGTTGGTCAATTCATCCAGTACTGCTTGAACTTGTTTTTTGCTCAGCTCGGTTGCATCAGCAATTTGTTGCAGTACTTGGGTTTTGTTTTGACGTTCAGTAATGGGTTTAACTACAGCTGGAGCAGCTTTAACAGCAGGTGCTTTTTTAGCAGCGGCTTTTGGTGCTGGTGCTTTTTTAGCGGCAGCTTTTGGTGCTGCTTTAGGGGCAGCAGCTTTAGCAGCAGGCGCTTTTTTTGCTGGAACAGCTTTAGGGGCAGCAGGTTTTTTGGCAGCCATATTGTTTTCCTTCTATTTATTGATGAGTAGGTATGCTTATCTTTTGAACAAAGATGCTCGTGTAATAAAAACGGTTAGTACTGGCATGAATCGCGTGGTTCGATTGATTCCTGCAATACTTGCACAACAACTTTTATAACAAAAAGCCCTGCATTTATAGGCTCAAACAGCCGTAAACGCGGATTGACGCTATATATATAGGATAAAAAAGTAATCGGCAACAAAAAATAGGGCGCATTTCTGGCAAAAACTGCTTTTTTTACGGGTTGTGAAGTTTGGCAACAGATTTAGCCGTGTATTACTGAGATAGAAATACCGTTTAGATGTGAAATAGTTGAAATTCAGGCTCCAACTCACCGTATTGCCATAGGTAGTTAAACTCTTCGCGCAAGGACTTTATTTCGCTGGCAGCGGCGCTGTTGTAAAAGCCGCGATGTAATTCGTCATCATTTTTATAAAGCAGCTTGTCAGTATCGCCCAGCATAAAACCCATTTCTTTATTGTTGGGTTCAGTGGTCATTTTGCGCACGAGGATTTTCGACGAAAGTCGCTGTGCCAGTTTCACAAGCAAATGTCCTGATTCAATCGGGGGTTTGGTGACTTTAATAAGGATTTGGACTTGCGCGTTGCGACTGGAGCGCACAAAGTCTGATAAGTGTTGTACGCATTCAGGTGTGCCATATACAAGCGCATCCAAATCCCGGGTGAGAATCGCAATTGAGCGGCGGCTTTGAGTGATTAATTTTTCACTATAGGTTCGAAAATCGGTGACGCCATCCAACAGCCAGAGTGTTTCACTTGCAGATGATTGTTCAGCCATAGTGCTATTCCTTTAATGCGGTAAATGCATGCTGATATGAGGTATTCCTGCATCCATAAACTCACTGCCTTCTGCAATAAACCCCAGGGTTTCATAAAAGTGCCGACGCTCTGTCTGTGCGTGTAAATAAATGCGATTGTCGGGTGCGTTTTCTTTGCAATAGGCAATGACACATTGCATTAATTGATGGCCGATACCCTGATTGCGAAACGATTTGAGAATGGCAACGCGGCCGATATGCCAAAGTCTATTTTCACCGGTAGTTTCGTGCAATAAACGAGCGCAACCTATAGCTTCATCCGTTGCCGATAGCACTAGAAAATGAACCGCGCCCTCATCAAATCCATCCCACTCATCTGCTGCAGAAACTTGTTGTTCCTGCATAAACACATCAGTGCGGATTTTTATCAAATCCGCATGGTGAAGTTGCCAGTTTGTACGAATAGTTTTGTTGGGCATGGCATTGCTCGTTGGAAATTATTCATCTACCAATAATGTTTCCTGATTCACTAATTGCGTAATGGCCGCGCGGTTCTGTGGATCTTGCACCAGTTCTTTTAGTTCACGCCAACTAATCTCCACTTCTTTACACACTAACTCGGCCAGCTCACGCGAACAGCAAATCGCTTCACCATCGGCAAATAGCAGCGTGCCTTTTGCATAACTATGAAAGGCGAGGCGGGCAGAAGGATGGCGCCAGAGTAATTCGCCGTCAGCGAGGGCAGATTGCCATTCATCGGCATCAACATCGAGCGGCTCTTCGTCGGTGTGATCCAGATATTTGCGCTCGGTCATAAACTTGCCAAACCAATGAGCGATATTTTCTGATGTTAAATGCTGTTGCAAAATTTTCTGTATTTGCGCGATAGCTTCGGCACCAATTTCACCGGGATTATTTTGTAGCTGCAAATCCGGATCACTAAACCGCAAATCATCGGCAATAGTGAGCGCCACTTCCTGACCAACTTCCGAAATAATATCGGCATGGCTGGGTGCGCGGAAACCAATCGAGTAGGTCATGCAGTCATCGCCTTGTGCATTGCCCCAGTGGGCAATACCCGGAGGGATGTACAGCATATCGCCGGGCTCGACAACCCATTCATCCGTGGTGTCAAATTCGCGCAGAATTTTTAGGCGTGTGCCTTCTACGCGCGGTGAATTGTTGTCGCACATCTGGCCAATTTTCCAGTGGCGTTTGCCAAGGCCTTGCAACAAAAATACATCGTAATAATCAAAATGTGGGCCAACGCCACCTTGATCGGGCGCATAGCTGATCATGATGTCATCCAAACGCCAGTTGGGAATAAAACGAAATGCATCGAGCATCTGGTTGACTTCTGGCACATATTGATCGGCAGCCTGAACCAATAATGTCCAATGACTTTCCGGCAATGTCTCGAAGGTTTTTTCGTCGAATGGGCCGTTACGTAATTCCCAAGGCGTTGTGCCTTTTTCTAATACGATGCGCGATTCCACTTCTTCTTCCAATGCCAAACCCGCTAATTCGTCGGGCGAAAGTGGCGATTCAAAACCGGGAAAAGCGTTGCGGATCAGCAATGGTTTTTTTTGCCAGTAATCGCGCAGAAATTCTTCGATGGGCATATCGCCAAGGTGGGTGAGTGGTGAAGTCATGTTAATTTCCTACGGATAAAATACATCTCAAAAATAAGGGCTCTTAAAGAGCCCTTATGTTTTCACGGTTTAGATCGCCTTGGCTTGATCTACCGCATTGCCAATATAATTGGCGGGCGTTAACTCGCGCATGGTCTGTTTGGCGTGCTCTGGAATGTCTAAGGTTTCTACAAACGCGGCGAGCACTTCGCGGTTGATGGTTTGGCCGCGCGTGAGCGCTTTTAATTTCTCATAGGGTTCTGCGACATTGTAGCGGCGCATAATGGTTTGGATTGGTTCGGCCAATACTTCCCACGAATTATTCAAATCTTCCGCGAGGCGCGCGCGGTTGATTTCCAGTTTGCTCATTCCTTTTAGCGTAGATGCATAGGCAATCATGCCGTAACCAAACCCCACCCCCATATTACGCAATACGGTTGAGTCAGTCAGGTCGCGCTGCCAGCGGGAAATTGGCAGTTTTTGTGCGAGATGCGTGAAAATCGCATTGGCGATGCCGAGGTTGCCTTCCGAGTTTTCAAAATCAATCGGGTTTACTTTGTGTGGCATAGTGGATGAGCCCACTTCACCGGCGATGGTTTTTTGTTTGAAGTAACCGAGCGAGATATAACCCCAAACATCGCGGTCAAAATCGATCACGATGGTGTTGAACCGTGCAATCGCATCAAACAATTCAGCAATGTAATCGTGTGGTTCGATTTGGGTGGTATAGGGGTTCCAGCTCAGCCCCAAACTCTCCACAAATTCTTTAGCGTTGGTTTGCCAATCCACATCCGGGTAGGCAGATAAATGCGCGTTGTAGTTGCCCACTGCGCCGTTAATTTTGCCGAGCAATTCTACTTCTTTAACGGTTTTTAGTTGGCGACGTAAACGCGCTGCCACGTTCGCCATTTCTTTACCCACAGTAGTGGGTGATGCGGTTTGGCCATGGGTGCGGGAGAGCATGGAATCTTCGGCGTAGTCGCGTGCGAGTTTGGCGATGCCATCGATAATGGCTTCTGCATCTTGCAGGAATACTTTGCGGCCTTCGCGCAACATCAACGCATGCGAGAGATTGTTGATGTCTTCAGAGGTACAGGCAAAGTGAACGAACTCCAATACTGCTTCAAGTTCGGCGTTACCGGCGAATTTATTTTTAAGAAAATATTCAACCGCTTTTACATCGTGATTCGTGGTGCGCTCGATATCTTTTACCGCTTGTGCATCGGCTTCGTTAAAATTAGTCACAATCGTGTCAAGAAACCCATTGGTTGCTGCACTAAACACCTGCACTTCCGGAACACCTGGAAGGCGGCTGAGCTGTTGCAGCCAGCGAACTTCTACTTCTACGCGGAAGCGAATTAAACCGAATTCGCTAAAAATGCTGCGCAGTGCAACGGTTTTGCTACCGTAACGGCCATCAACTGGCGATACAGCGTTAAGTGCGCTAAGTGTGTTAAATGAATTATCCATTGTGTTTCTCGATTAAAGATT
>CAIOHY010000110.1 GCA_903858205.1 uncultured Cellvibrio sp. | reverse complement strand
TAATGCGTTTGCACGATTACGCTTGGGCGCAACCAGTATCGATGATCCCGTGGCCGGTTTCTCTGCGATTGAACGCGGTAATCTATTGCACGATGCACTTGCGATCATTTGGAAACAACTCAACGATCAAAACACATTGCTTTCATTAGATGAAACCGCATTAACAACGCTAATCAATACAACAACACAAACCGTCGTTGATGCGCTGAAACAAAAACGCGGCACCAGCATAGGGGTTTTCTACGCCCAATTGGAACAAGAACGGCTTACGCAACTAATCGCTGAATGGCTCGCACAAGAAAAAACACGCCCTGCATTTACTGTAGTTGCCATTGAAGAAGAAATAGCAATTGAATTTTCTGGATTGCCACTGCGTTTGCGTATTGACCGTATAGATCAACTCGCTAACGGCGATTTACTCTTAATCGATTACAAAACCGGCCAACCAAAATTGCAAAGCTGGCAAGGCGCGCGCATGGATGAACCGCAATTGCCGCTCTATGCGGTGACTGCCACCTCTCCAGTTGCTGCCATCGCATTTGCGCAAATTAATGCCAAAGCAATGAAGTGGATCGGCACGGGCGAATTAAACACGAATCACGATGGCATTTATCCAAGCAAGCAACCTTGGGGAGAACAATTGCACGAGTGGCAAATGGTCTTGCAACAATTGGCTGCTGATTTTATCCAGGGCGATGTACGTGTCGATATGAAAAATCCCACCACTGCGCAATATGCAGAAGATTTACTCCCGCTCAATCGCCTGCAAGAACAGGATGCGCTCGATGCATTTATTCGCCGCATGCAGGGAGCTGTGTAATGTCTGAATTAATTACCACACAACCTATCGATCAGCATGTCCGCTTTGCAGCGCTTGATCCACAAACCTCTTTTGCTGTATCTGCACCAGCAGGCTCCGGTAAAACCGGTTTGCTAACGCAACGCGTGTTAACCCTGCTTGCTTATTGCGATGAGCCGGAAGAAGTATTGGCGATTACCTTTACGCGCAAAGCCGCCGGTGAAATGCAAGACCGGATTATGCATGCGCTCTGGCAAGCAGCCGACCAACCGGAACCACAAGATCCACATGCGCAGCGCACCTGGCAACTTGCGCAAAATGTTTTAGAGCGCGACCGCGAATTGCAATGGAATTTATTGCAAAGCCCGCAGCGTTTACGCGTGCAAACCATCGATAGTTTATGCCGCTCCATTACCAAACAATTACCGCTCGCCAGCGGTATAGGTGCACAACCGGATACCTTGGAAGATGCTGAGCAAGCCTATCGTTTAGCTGTACGTGAATTATTTAATCTGCTCGAACAAGAATCGCCCCTGAGCGATGATTTAACCCGCCTGCTGCGCCACTTGGATAACAACCTGCAAGCGGTGGAAGAATTATTAATTAGCCTACTCGCCAAACGTGAACAATGGCTCAGCGTGTTACTGCAAGCACGCCATGAAGATGCACGCGCTTATCTTGAGCAAGTCTTGCGCGATGTCATCTGCGAGCACTTGGATTTGGTTGAAGCCGCGTTATTAATTCACAGCAGCGAGTTATGCAACATCGCCGACCGCGCTGCTGCTAATTTGCAAGATGAAGGCGAACGCAAAAATCGCATTCACGAATTGCTCGGTATCAGCGCCCTGCCCGACGCCGAACCCGAATCACTTAATAATTGGCTAGCGATTGCCGATTTATTGCTAACAAACGGTGGCACCTGGCGCGCACGCTTAACCAAAGCCGAAGGTTTTCCGGCGGGAAAAGAAAACGCTGAATTAAAAAATCGCTTTAGCGAATTAATCGCAGCGATTAGCGACACAGCACCGGAAGCAGAACAACTACTCCAAGAACTCCGCTCACTGCCATCGGCCAGCTACGCCGAGCATCAGTGGCAATTACTCGATAGCTTGACCAGCATACTGCCGATACTCGTCGCGCAATTAACCATCGTATTTAAACAACAAAGCGCGACCGACTACACCGCGATTAGCCAAGCGGCATTGCTTGCGTTGGGTGATGAAGATTCGCCCACAGATTTGGCATTGCAGCTGGACTATCGCATCCGCCATATTCTTGTCGATGAATTTCAGGACACCGCCAGCCCGCAATTAGCGCTGTTGCGCAAACTCACCAGCGGCTGGCAAGCGGGTGATTGCCGCACGCTATTTATTGTGGGCGACGGCATGCAATCCTGTTACGGCTTCCGCAATGCCAATGTAGGTTTATTTTTGGATGCGCGCCAGCAAGGCATAGGTTCAGTCGATTTAACGGCGCTTGATCTGCGCGTCAATTTCCGCTCGCAAGCGGGTGTAGTGCATTGGGTGAATAGCATTTTTCAAAACGCATTTCCGGCACAAGATGATATAAGCCGTGGTGCGGTAAGTTATTCCCCGTCAGTCGCTTTTAAACCAGCAATTGATGGCGATGCGGTAAATTTTTATGCGTGCAATTACTCAACTGAAAAGTCAGCAGAAAAAAATAATGATGGCGAGGATGAGGATATTCCATCGCGCATAAACGCCCAGCAACAAGAAGCCGAAAAAGTCGTTGAATTAGTACAACAAGCTCGCCATAACAATCCTAATGAAAGCATTGCAATTCTGGTGCGCACACGCAATCACCTCGCGCGGATTTTACCCGCGCTAACCGCTGCCGGTTTGCATTATCAAGCCACCGAAATTGATCGCCTCGCCAGCCGCATGGCGATTATGGATTTGCTTTCACTCACCCGCGCGCTGTTAAATCCGGCGGATCGCATCGCATGGCTATCGGTGTTGCGTGCGCCTTGGTGCGGCTTGGATAACAGCGACTTGCATCGCATAACCACGGCAAATCTCGCCCAACAAAATCCACGCGTAAATGAAACTGCATTTGCGGTGCTTTGGCCGCAACTTGAATTGCATGAGCAGATTAGTGGCGTGAGCGAGAGCGGAAAAACAATTCTTGCAAGAGTGGTTCCAATTCTTAAACACGCATTACAAGAGCGTTACCGTAAACCACTGCGCCAATGGATTGAAGGAATCTGGTTTGCATTAGGTGGCCCTGCGACTTTATTGGATGCCAATGACCGCGACAATATCAACAGCTTTTTTGCGCTGCTCGACAAACACCAACAAGGTGGCAGCATTCGCGATTGGCAAGCGTTTAACAATGCTATCGAACGTTTATTTGCTGCACCGCGTGCGGATGCCGACCCCAAACTACAAGTGATGACCATCCACAAATCCAAAGGTTTGGAATTTGATACGGTCATTATCCCCGGCCTTGATCGCAGTGCGCGCAAAGACGACAAACAATTATTGCTCTGGCAAGAGCGCATTAACCATCATGGCGAGAAACAATTATTACTCGGCTCGCTTGCTGCCACCGGCAAAGAAGAAGATGGCCTCTACACCTTTATGCGCCGCGAAGCAGATAAACAACAAGCCTTTGAATCAACACGCCTGTTATACGTTGGCTGCACCCGCGCGATTAAACGCCTGCATTTACTCGCGTGCATCAATACCAAAGAAGACGAATTAGTCGCGCCCGCCAAAGTATCCCTGCTGCACAGCATTTGGCCGTTTGTAAAAGACAACGCAATTAATGTAAACAGCAATAACGCTAACAACCGCAACAATTCATACAATGCAGAAAATGCGAGGCCTGGCTTACAACATATTTTGCGTTTACCCGCGCATTGGCAAATGCCTGCACTGACCGATGTCACTTTGCTCAAAGAGTATCGCGGCCACGAATTTAACATGAGTGAGCGCGACAACCCGCTCAATTTTCCTGACGTTGAAACCACCAGCGCCCGCCTCGCCCGTCATACCGGCACTGTGATCCACAACGCATTACAAACACTCGTCGAAAACAAACTAGTCACCCATCGCGATTGCATCGCCGCCGATACATTTATCAAGCAGCAACAACATTTCTGGAAAATCCAACTGCAACAACTCGGCTGGAGTGGCGACAACCTCAACCGCGCCTTACAAAAAATCG
>CAIOHY010000109.1 GCA_903858205.1 uncultured Cellvibrio sp. | reverse complement strand
GTGGCCACCGCTGGCACCGCTTTTTTTCACCCCTTCGCCTCCTTTGGCGTGAACATAGACAAAGTAGCCTTTCACCATTTATGGACAAAGTTGCGCGCAAACGGAAAGGCGCAACCCATTGATCATTACTCATTAGCCACGCAGATGAGCAGACAACATAAATTTGCCTTGCCAAAAAACAATTCAGAGGCAATGGACATCAGTAGGTTTGCTTATGCTTTTCATTTTGATGCTGTTTTATTTGCACAGTATTTGGCAAAAATTGCCATCAATATGGGCGTAACTCATCACGAAGGCGTCGTAACCCGCGTCACTCAAAACCCCGACAGTGGATTTGTCGAATCAATACAGATGGCCGATGGTGCAAGCATTTCGGGTGATTTTTTTATTGACTGCTCTGGATTTAAAGGTCTTTTAATTGAGCAGGTGCTCCACACGGGTTATACCGATTGGTCTGAATGGTTACCTTGCAACAAAGCTGTTGTAATGCCGTGTGAAAGTGACGGCACATATCCAACCTATACTCGCTCTCTTGCAGTAGAAGCAGGGTGGCAATGGCGCATTCCACTTCAACACCGAACCGGTAATGGTTATGTTTATTCTACCGGCTTTATCAGTGACGACGAAGCAGCAACAAAACTTTTACAAAATCTAGAAGGAAAGCCCTTAGCTGACCCCAAATACATTCCATTTTTAACCGGCACTCGCAATAAGGCATGGAATAAAAATGTTCTTGCTTTAGGTCTGGCTAGCGGTTTTTTAGAGCCACTGGAGTCAACCAGCATTTATCTTGTACAAGCATCACTTCGAATTTTTTACAGTCACTTCCCACAAAATGGTGACTACGAAAAATTGGCCGAGAGAGCTAATCGTATGATTATGCTGAACCAAGAGCGCCTGAGGGATTTTATTATATTGCATTATTATCTCAATCAGCGAAAAGGCGAACCATTTTGGGACTTCTGCAGAGACATGAAAGTACCTGATACATTAACTGCTCGAATTGAAGAATACAGAGTCTCTGCTGACATTAACCTAGATGATCTTGATTTCTTTAAATTTAACAGTTGGTTGGCGATATTTTCCGGCTTTGATCAATTGCCAAATTACTATCACCCAAGAGTGGATACATTTGATGAGGCGCTCGTAGAAAAAGAATTACAGAATATGTCCTCCGGAATATCGAGTTTGCTCATGAATTTGCCCTCGCATAAAGAGTTTATCGATAGAAATTGTGCAGCCAAAGATATATATTCTTAAGTGGCTTAGATAACCAATAGAGCTGCCCCCCAACGGAGATTCAGATGAAAAAACACCGGTATGGGGCAGTTCAACTGCCAAATTGCACATAACGTTTTTAGTCTTGATCTCATTGCACAGCCAGTTTTTGCTACAAAACAACTGCAGTACCTATATTGCAAACCGTCGATAAAAACACACCCCTCCTCCGGCAGCGATGCTGCCGAACACCCATTCATCTGTCATAATCCAATCACACTCACAGTGCCTGTGCTTAATGCATAGGCTCAGCTCTGGCGAACAACATCAAACACACAGCCAGGATTTTTTTATGTCGCATCAACCGATAAAAAACGTGGTTATTGTCGGCGGTGGTACCGCCGGATGGATGGCCGCCGCCAGCTTGTCACGTTTTGCCGCCGGCAAACCCTTACGCATTACCCTGATTGAATCCACAACGATTGGAACCGTCGGCGTGGGTGAGGCAACCATCCCGAGCATTGTTCATTACAACCACACCATCGGCTTGGATGAATTGGATTTTATTCGCGCTACGCGGGCCAGTTTTAAATTGGGCATTCAATTTGCCGATTGGCATCAACCCGGCGAACAATTTTTTCATCCCTTTGCTGATTACGGTATTAATTTTAACGGCGTAGAATTTCAGCATTATTTTTATCGCCAGAAAAAAAATAATCCTGCTGAACACCTGCACGACTATTCGATCGCCTGCCAATTAGCCGCGCACAATCATTTTGCACAACCGCGTGAAACACCCAACAATCCGCTCGCCGATTATTCGTACGCCTATCACTTTGATGCGATGCTCTACGCCAAGGTATTGCGTGAGCTATCCATCGGGCGCGGCGTTGTACACCTTGATGAAAAAGTGGAATGCGTTAATCGGCGGGAGCCAGATGGTTTTATCGAATCACTGCTACTCGCCAACGGCCAACTGATTGAGGGCGATTTATTTATTGATTGCACCGGATTTAAAGGCTTGTTGATTGAAGAAACATTAAAAACCGGCTACGAAAATTGGCAAGAGTGGCTGCTGTGTGATTCCGCCGTTGCAGTGCAATGTGCAAACACAGCTGCACCCACGCCCTATACACGCGTCACGGCGCTGGATGCGGGCTGGATGTGGCAGATCCCGCTGCAACACCGTATGGGTAATGGCTACGTTTTTAGCAGCCGATTTTTAACAAAAGAAAGCGCGAGTGAAACCCTGCTCGAAAAAATCACTGGAGTACCGCTAACAACCCCCAAGCCATTTTCCTTTCAAGCCGGGCGCCGCAAAAAAGTCTGGAATAAAAATTGTTATGCGTTGGGGCTTGCCTCAGGATTTTTAGAGCCATTGGAAAGTACCAGTATTTCACTCATCCAAACTGGCATTACTCACTTGCTGACATTTTTTCCAGACATGTCATTTGATCAAACCATGATTGATGAAGTGAATCGTCGCCACCAACATGAAATGGAACGCATCCGCGATTTTATTATTCTCCACTACAAACTTACCAAGCGCACCGACACTGAATTCTGGCGCTACTGCCAGGCCATGGAGATTCCGCAAAGCCTGCAACATAAACTGGATTTATTTAAAAGTTGCGGCCACATACTGCAACACGAACCCGAAGCCTTTGAACCTTCCAGCTGGTTGAGTATTTACCACGGCTTTGGTGTGGTGCCCGCGCGTACTGATAATCGTATCGACCATATCAGTGATAGTGATATCGCCAACCAACTCGCCAAAATAAAAAGTGTTTTAGCAGAGGCTGGCAAGAATGCGATTAGCCACGGTGAATTTATCCGCAAACATTGTGTAGCGCCGGATTTTGAGCAGTAACGCAGCAATGCGTTACTTATTTAACGACGCAGTGAAGTTTAATAAATTCGCCATGGGCGGGTAAACGCTCAGTGGCCTCTCGGATTGCTTTAGCACCCTGATTCAATGAGAGCGCTAATTTTCCACCGTCTAATGCATCAACCAAGGGGTGATATTTTTGCGGACGGATGTTCATACCTTCTAAAATTGAATACCAACTTGATGTACCAAACAAATCCGCTTCG
>CAIOHY010000108.1 GCA_903858205.1 uncultured Cellvibrio sp. | reverse complement strand
TCTTGCCACTCAAACGCGTGATTCCGTATTAACCAAGCTCGGGGGCAATTACGGCTGCAAACGCTTTTTGTGGGACGGACACCAGACTGTTCTCGAAGAAAGCTCGCGTATTTATTACGAACACGATGAGCTTGGCAATTTTGCGAACGTGGAATCAGAATGGCCGCTCTTTTTTACGTATTTATATATAACGGCGCTTTTCGATGGCAGCGAAGCTACTGCAAAACACTATCGCAAAAAGCTTGAATCATTAATGGTGAATGTAGATGGCATTGGCTTGTTGCCAGAGCTCTATTATTTGCCGCTAGAAAATGTTGAAGCAGAAAAGAAAAACCCTCGCTCACAAACTCGTGTGCCTAACGAAAACATTCCCTTGGTATGGGCTCAGAGTTTATACCTAACCGGGCTGATGTTGGATGAGGGATTAGTCAGTACAGATGATCTTGATCCACTCAAAATGCGCCGCCGCTCTACCCGCTTTATAAAGTCAAATATTGCGCTTGTCGTCCTTGCAGAAAACGATGCAATAAAACAACATCTCGCAAAACACGGTGTAATTGCTGAGAGCTTGCAAGATATCAAACCTATGGGTGTATTGTCCGCCTCCAGTTTGATGGAGGCCTATGCGCATGTAGGTGAAAATAAATCGCTCGGATTATCTGGGCGTCCGCGTCGACGCGTACAAAGTTTGGCTACCTCGCAGACCTACGAAATTAACAACAAGGTCTACCTAAGCCTCTCTTGGTTGCAGAGTGAACGTGAGGATTATCGCCGCTATGACGCGCAGTGGGTTATTGAAAACCTAACGCAAGAAATTCAGTTTATTTACAAAAACTGGCTAAGTTCCGAAGTGGCAGTGTTCACGCTAGTGATGGATCATCGTCTTTACAAGGTGCCTAATGCAGAGCTGTTGTTTGCAACACTACGTGCCTACCAATTGCGCAACGAGCAAGAATACGTAGGCTATGCATCAGCTAATCTCGCTTATCGCGCATCGCGGGTGAATAGTTTATCTATTCCCTATTTCCATGTACCTTCGATGAACAACCTAACACTCGCCTCCATATCAGGCGATGATGCGTTTCAGCCTGAGCAATTGGAACCTGTTGCGGCAGCAATGCTGAAGAATTTTTATACAGAAAGCGACATTATTACCTATCGTAAATTTTCACTTTACGTTAAAAATCGGAAGCTGACCGATAATATTGGTGTCGATGGCGCAATCATCACCGTGAAAGATTTAATACGCGATTTCTTCTTCCGTTCGCAAAAAGTGAACTACTGGTTGTTGTCGCGCTTCTGTTTTTCTCAACTAAGTTACACACTCACAGACTTATCGGACAGCCTGACACTCTTGGCGGCGCGCAACCTCACAGTTACCGTTGGTGATAACAATCATACTGAAATCAAAGTCGATCAGTCTTTTTCAAATGCTACCTACTTTGAAAGCGTGCGGCAGCTCTTTCCTGATCTGCTTGAACGCACCTTGGTGCAAGAATTAATTTCGGCGATTGGTTCACTCATTCGTTCTGAACCTAAATTGTTTGATGGTTTGCACTCAGTGCAGCTGCGTAACTTTATGCTGCTCTGCTCAATGGATAAAGGCGACGCAGAAGATGTAAGCATGCTTGAATGGATTGGTCTTCAGTCCCCAGCGAAGCTGTACAAAAAAATCCGCTCCATTTTAACCTCGCGTAAAAAAGTGTTTTCACAAGGCATTAACCACATTACGCCTTATAAAATTCATCACAATGAAAACAGCGAAGACGAAAATCCAGTACTTTCAGATGCAATGGATACGGATTGGTTGGAATGGCGAACCGCGCGTGGTTTGATTACGCATTTCGACGCAAATTTCCTCAAAGATATATGGCACAGCTTGATGTTTTCCCAGTCGCTGGTATTCAGTAATGCGACCGGTGGAAGCTTTCATTTGGATTGTAAAACCATTCGCCAATCCATGACGCCTGGTGAAGAAAGCTTTGCACATTTAATCGATCAACTGACCCATCAACTCTACCCTGCTTATTACAAAAGTGCGGTGGTTGAAGCGCTTTATGCCTATACTCAGTTTTGTATAAATAACCCGCAAATGCGCTTTCAAAAGCCCTTGGTTTTTCGTGATGTTCTTGAGCGTGCAGCGGTGCGTTATATGGGTGAGCGCAGGGCGCAGATGAATAGCTTGGGAATAGAGACAGATTTGACTGTGTTTATGCAGCAATCGCTCCATATCGTAAACCTGTATGTAACCCTTATCTACGCCGAGATCACCCAACCCTATTGAGCTGGTCATCGGCACGGCGCACCTTGGGTGCGCCTTTAGGGTTTTACGAAATATATACCGCTCACCCATAGGCTCCCGCTAGCGTTGCGTTTAGAATGCGGCCAATTCCGACGCATCTCGCATAAGTTGAGTACTATGAAACTACTAGGGCCTACGCTGCTGATTTTGGGCGCAATCCTGAATATCCTTGCCTTGTTTATGCTGGTGCCACTGGCACTTTCCATCGCTTACAACAGCGACAACCAGGTCGCCTTTTTTTCCTCAGCAGCGATTACCAGCCTTGTTGGTATTGGTTTCTTGTTGGTTGGTAAAAAATCGCGGCTCGACTTTATGCAGCCAAGGCAAGTGTTTTTGATAACCACCGCAGCCTGGACCGGCGTATCACTCTTCAGCGCATTACCTTTTATTCTTATCGACCACCCACTGACTCTCGCCGATGCGGTCTTTGAAGCGGTCTCAGGCGTTACCTCAACAGGCTCCTCAGTAATGTCAGGGCTGGACTCACTACCTAAAGATATTTTGCTTTGGCGCTCCATACTCAATTGGATTGGCGGGGTGGGAATTATCGGAATGGCGATTGCAATCCTGCCATTCTTGCGCGTGGGAGGCATGCGCCTATTTAAAACCGAATCTTCCGACTGGTCAGACAAAGCTATGCCGCGTGCGCAGAGCCTGATGGCGATGATTATTTATTGTTATCTCCTGCTTTCTCTCATTTGTTGTTTGGCATTTTGGTTAGCAGGAATGGATTTTTTCAACGCCGTAAATCATGCGATGGCCACGGTATCAACTGGCGGATTTTCAACATCAGACAGTTCGTTTGCACAATTTGATAGCCTCTTGATTCATTGGATTGCTATTGTTTTTATGCTTGCGGGCGCATTCCCATTTGTGCTTTTTGTTCGACTTCTGGTGAACAGAAAATTTATTGTATTTAAAGATACTCAGGTTCGCGGTTTGCTGTGGATTGTTGCGGTGACAACAGTCGCATTGACCGCCCAACTCATCATTACCGATCAAATGGCGCCATTTAAAGCATTAACCATGGCCTGCTTCAATCTCGTATCGGTAATTACCACAACGGGGTTTGCCTCAGGCGATTACCAACTGTGGGGATCATTATCTTTAATTGTGTTTTTCTTTGTAACCTTTGTTGGTGGTTGCTCCGGTTCTACCACGGGTGGCATAAAGGTATTTCGTTTACAAATTTTTGGCGGTCTTGTGAAAGAACAAATTCTGACGGCCATTCACCCTCGCGCAATAATTAGTCGCCGTTACAACAACCGCCTGATCAGCTCTGAAATAATCGCGTCGTCGATTTCCTACATGTTCTTGATGACCGCCTGCTTGGTAACTATTGCAGTCATCCTTGCATTAACCGGTTTGGATTTGATTACGAGCTTTACAGGCGCTGCTACAGCGCTCATGAACGTAGGCCCTGGGTTAGGCCCAATCATTGGCCCCGCCGGAAACTTTTCCAGTTTAAGCGATACCGCTAAATGGGCACTGTCCGTGGGTATGCTGCTTGGCCGTTTGGAATTTTTAACTATCCTTGTGCTTTTTACTCCTGCCTTCTGGCGCGCATAATGAATGCCGAAAAAATACTGCGTAGATTTGCGTACCCAATAGGAATTTTATTTCCTTGGTTGTTAACACCCATCGCGTTTTTTATTACTGACTATTTGCCCAAGGCGAATGTGCCTCTGCTCTACATCGTGATGGTGGTTTTTATCGCCATTAACGTGACAGTAGAACTGGCGATTATCAATGCGCTGTCCAGTTTTTTCGCGTTCAGTTTCTTTTTTGCGGAACCCTATGGATCGATAATGATTCATCAGGATGAAGATCTACTAACCATTTTACTCTTCCTGCTTACCTCAGTGCTGGTCGGCTATATGGCGACCAAACACAAAAACAATATCAAAAAAATTCGTATGCGCGAATTCATGACTGATATTGAACTAGAACTATTGGAGCGTCTGCCCAAAGCAATCGACACCTCAGATGTAGTCGCTGCGTTGCGTGATGCACTAAAACCCTGGCATGAAAACTGTGTGCTCATTACTCATGCCGATAATTGGGCCACGCACCCGATGATTCGCCGCTTAACCAATTTACGCAAGACCTACTTAGAGGAGCTGTTAGAGTTACGCTTGTCACCGGAAACGATTGAGACGATTCCGCAGCTTGAGAAAGAACATGACGTGTATTTTCTTTACAACTCAAAACAAGTAATCGGCTTACTGCGCATCACCACTGCAAACATTCAGCACTTGCCCAAGGATATTTTTCTGCTTTTGCTGCATCAGGTAAATATTTCGTTGGAGCGTACT
>CAIOHY010000107.1 GCA_903858205.1 uncultured Cellvibrio sp. | reverse complement strand
GAACTCACCTTTACACATTCTCGCCTTGACCTAAATCAATCATTCCTGTAATTTCAGTAATTACTGAAATTACAGGAATGATTGATTTAGGTCAAGGCGAGAATGTGTAAAGGTGAGTTCGCAGGGTGATTGTTTTATGGTCAATAGATGAGCGATGGGTATATACTTGGCATATATACGGGGGTGTTTATGAGTTATGCCAAAGTCTTTCAGTCGGGTAATAGTCAAGCGGTTCGGTTGCCGAAGGAATTTCGATTTAATACGGATCAGGTGGAGATCTTTCGTCGTGGCGATGAAATCGTATTGCGCGAAATACCGCTAAATGCAGCAGCGATTTTTGATGCGTTAACCCAATTGCCTGCGGATTTTATGGATGCGGGCCGAGAAGATTCAGTGCCGCAGGAACGGGATTCATTGTAATGACCCAACGTTATTTATTGGATACCAATATTTGTATTTACATCGCCAAATATAATCCGCCTGCGGTACGAGAACATTTTGCACGTTATCAAGCCAGTCAGTTAGCGATGTCGGTTATTACTCTGGGCGAATTGCGTTTTGGTGCAGAAAAAAGTCAGCAGCGCGAAAAAGCTAATCAGGTGATTGACCAGTTGCTGGAATTAATTCCGGTTGAGGCAATGCCAGATTCCGCTGCAGATCACTACGGAGCAATACGTGCGCACCTGAAACAACAAGGCCAGATGATTGGCAACAATGATTTATGGCTTGCTGCCCATGCCCAATCACAGGGTTGGGTGCTGGTAACCAATAATGAGCGCGAGTTTGTGCGTGTGCCTGACCTGTTAGTTGAAAACTGGGTATAGCTAGCGCGCGTCATTTTCTATTCAAGTCGGGCTCACTTCTGAGTCAGTTAAACCAAGAGATTAAGCATGATCAATCAATCCGATACGGATGTGCTCCATTTCCTTAATGATATGCAGCAAGCCTTCACCACCGGAAATTTGCAACGTTTGGTGTTATCCAAATACAAAGGCGCTGAAGTGGATTTAAATCGCATCACGATTCGCCCGGTGCAGATTAAAGAGCAGCAATTGTTATCCTTTGTTTCTGAATATCGCACCAACCATGTAACGAAAAATTTCACCATTGAGGATGCTATCGCTCAATTACACATCTGGTTGGGTGCTGATTTTCACAATGCGCATATGATCACCGATGATTGGGAAATCCAATTGAGTTTTAGCAAAAAAGGCAAGGTGCTGATTAATAAAAATCGTAACAAAAATTCTGCATCAACGAGTGCGACTCCTGTGGATAAAACCGGTAGCACGCAACCAGAGCTGGCGCACAATCGCAATAAGTTGCGCTACGTGGAGCAAGATCGTCCTTATCTGCGTGAGCTGGGAATTACGGATGCGAATGGCCAGATTATTCCGGCTATGTCGCGCAAGTGGAAACAAATCAATAAGTTTATTGAGGTGCTTTCTACCGCAATTCAGCAAACGGGATTGGATAAACGCAATGAACTGCATATCGCTGACTTTGGTTCAGGAAAAGCCTATTTAACTTTTGCAGTGCATGATTATGTGAGTGCAAACCCCGGCGTAAATACGCAGGTGACAGGTGTGGAGTTGCGGCAGGGATTGGTGGATTTGTGCAATCAAACTGCGCAAAAATTATCGCTCACTGGTATTAAATTCGAGCAGGGTGATGTGCAGCATTTTTCTGCGCAGAACATCAATATTATGATTGCCTTACACGCCTGCGATACCGCCACCGACTACGCGCTCAATATGGGAATTCGTACCGGCGCCGAGATTATTATGTGCTCGCCCTGCTGCCACAAACAAATCCGCCCGCAATTAAAAAGCCCCGCGTTACTTGCGCCTGTATTGCAACACGGT
>CAIOHY010000106.1 GCA_903858205.1 uncultured Cellvibrio sp. | reverse complement strand
GATTTCGCTTGCCGGTGATTTACCCAAAGCATTTCGCCTTCGTTTTTCACCGCTCGCCGTTAAGCGAGGCGCGCATATTACGCTATTTTTTTTCTTTGTAAACCCTTAATTTTCTTAATTTTTTACAAAGTTACCAAACTTTCAGTCATTCTGCTTTCGCAGCGAACCCTAGCTCGGCAAGGGCGCGCACTATACGAATCCACCCTCACCTACGCAAGCTCTTTTTAAAACCAAACCACACTTAATTTCATTTGCGATCAACCGATAACCAATAACAACACAAATCACACAACATCAAATAAGTGATACTTCTTTTTTCCCACCTTTGCGAGATAAAAGCGGCCAAAAAACGCGTTCGCCTCTGCAAAACATTTAGCAACCTGCATATTTTCATCAATAGATTTTGCAACGCCATTAATAAATACAGCATTTCTTGCCAGAGCGTCTTTAATTTGTTTGCCAGACGCAGCCAACTCAGCATCAGCCAATAACTGCGTAAGTGCGGCATCAGCGATCTCAGCACGGATCAGTTTTGATGATGGCAGCCCATCCTGCTGCAACTGAAGAAAATCCGATTCACTCAAGCTAGACAATTCATCACTAAAGAGAGCCTGAGTAATCCGCTGAGCCGCTAACAAGCCAGCATCGCCATGCACGAGCCTAGTAACTTCCTCCGCGAGGACAAGCTGCGCCTCAGGCTTACCTTGACGAGCCGCATCCTCTGCCTCTATCGATGCAATTTGAGCAACTGGTAAAAAAGTGAAATATCGAAGGAACTTATAGACGTCCGCATCCGCAGTATTCAACCAGAACTGATAGAAGGCATAAGGCGATGTTTTGGCGGCATCAAGCCAAACAGTACCAGTTTCCGTTTTGCCGAATTTCGTGCCATCTGATTTTGTTACCAGCGGCATAGTCAGACCAAACACATGCGCACCGTGCATACGGCGCGCTAAATCGATACCGCCGGTAATATTACCCCACTGATCACTTCCACCAATCTGTAAGGTACATTTTTTGCGCTCGTACAATTCTGCAAAATCGTATGATTGAAGAAGCATGTAGGTAAATTCTGTAAAAGATATCCCCTCGCCCTCGCGCTCGATACGCTGCTTTACAGATTCTTTATTGATCATGTTATTGACTGAAAAATGTTTACCCACGTCGCGCAAGAACGTCAGCACATCAATCTTGCCAACCCAGTCCAAGTTATTGACTACCTCAGCAGATTGAGCGCCGCACTCAAAATCAACATATTGACTAACTTGTCTTTTTAATTTGCCAACCCAATTGGCGACAACATCAGCGGTGTTGAGCTTACGTTCCTGCGCCTTGAAACTGGGGTCACCAATCAAGCCCGTAGCGCCACCCACGAGTGCGATGGGCCTATGACCAGCAAGCTGAAAACGCCTCAACATTAATAGGGGCACCAAACTCCCAATATGCAAACTATCTGCCGTGGGATCGAACCCACAGTAAAGCGTGCAACTGCCAGAATTAAGGTGCTCTGCAAGAGCATCCCCCCCTGTTGTTTGAGCTATGAGCCCGCGATCCTGCAGCTCCTGCAGAAAATTAGTGTCAATTGCCACCATAACGCACCAACCAAGCCTATAAAAATTATTTGGAAAAGAGACAAAATGGCGGCAAAGATACCGCATCCTTCCTTAATTACAAGACAAAAGCAGGTACATGTTGCAGGGCGATGAAATTTGAGGATGTTATGACTGTTTTTTTCTGCTATAAATGATTTCTACCTAATCACTTATTAAAAAATCGCGACTTTTTTACCCATGCCTCAACTAAAGCATCATTACAAGATCGCACGATCGACCCTATTTCAATACTTGCCGCGCGGGCACCTCGCTGCCGCGATAGCTGTGTCAGCAGTGCTGGTAATTATTTTGAGCAGTAACTTCCCAAGTGATTCAGCAATACCAAGCACGGCCAGCCAGAATATTCCCGGTTTAGAGATTCAGGGAATTGAAACCCCGGCCACACCTATCGCAGTTCCCGCAGTCGAAACCATCATCAAAACAGTCGCCGCAATCCCAGAGCAAGTAAAGGTACAGGATCAAAAACCGGCCGCGCCGCAATGGAAAGAGTTCACAGTACAAAATGGCGACAACCTATCGATTTTATTTAAACGCGCCGGTCTGAATGATCGCACCATCTACGAATTATTCAGCGATGCGAAAGATGCGAAAGACTTGCGCAACATCCGCCCCGGTCAAAAAATGGCCTTTCTGGTGAAAGACGGTCAGTTGCAAGGCCTGAATTATATTATCGACGAGCTAAATACTCTGAACTTTACCCGCGGCAAAAAAGGGTTCACCGGCAAAGAAATTACTCTCAAACCCGATGTTAAGTACGCCTTCCGCCAAGCATCTATCGATAGCTCCCTCTACATGGCAGGAAAGCGCGCTGGAATGCCTAGTAACTTAACAATGGAATTAGCCAATATTTTTGGTTGGGATATCGACTTTGCTCTCGATATCCAGAAAGGTGATAGCTTCAAAGTGATGTATGAGGAACAATTCCTCAGTGGCAAAAAAATCGGCACAGGCAAGATAATGGCGGCCGAATTTACGAACGCTGGCAAGACGTTCAAGGCCGTACGTTATACAGACAAACAAGGCTCTAGCAATTACTACACGCCAGATGGCAGAGGAATGCACAAGGCTTTCTTACGTACACCAATCGAATTTGCCCGCATTAGCTCGCACTTCAGCTTGGGACGCAAACATCCCGTACTTCACATCATTAGAGCGCACAAGGGAACTGACTATGCCGCTGCGCGTGGCACACCTATCCGCTCTACCGGCAATGGGAAAGTAGCATTTGCTGGTCGCAAAAATGGCTTCGGCAACACTGTTATTATTCAGCACGGTCAGGGCATTGAAACACTCTACGGGCACATGCATGGCTTCGCAAAAGGCGTGCGTTCAGGATCACGAGTCAGCCAGGGCGATGTAATTGGTTATGTAGGCTCTACCGGCTTGGCCTCTGGCCCGCATTTGCATTACGAATTCCATGTTAATGGTCAGGTGCGCAACCCTGTGACCGTCCCGCTACCAAAATCGATTGGCATCGAAAAAACCGAACTTGCACGCTTTAATGAGACCACGCGCCCATTGATTGCCAAACTGGATCAATACAAATCATCCAGCCGATTGGCGGTCGCTAAAAATAGTAACAACGGCAATTAAACCAGACGATGCCGCAACACCAGCTTTACGTAGGTTTGATGTCAGGCACAAGCGCCGATGCTATAGATGCAGTCGTTGTCGATTTACAATCCACTCCAAAATTGCTTGCGAAACATACCCTGCCACTCCCCGCCAACATACGCCAACAAATTCACGCGCTTTCTCTCCCGGGCAATAACGAAATCGACCGCATGGGTGCATTGGATGTGAATCTGGGAAAACTCTTCGCTCAAGCAACACTGGAATTACTTGCCAAAGCCAACCTTAGCACCACTCAAATAAGTGCTATCGGCAGCCACGGCCAAACTATTCGTCATCGCCCACCCGGCTCAAGAGAAGGCACTTTTACCTTGCAAATCGGTGACCCCAATTTGATTGCCGAGCTGACAGGAATTACCACCGTTGCTGATTTTCGCCGTCGCGATATGGCGGCGGGAGGCCAAGGCGCGCCGTTGGTTCCCGCTTTCCATCGCGCTATTTTTCATGCGCATGATAAAGACCGTGTGGTTGTTAATATCGGCGGCATGGCAAATATCACTTGGCTGCCAGCGCAGGGGCTAACACTGGGGTTTGATACCGGCCCTGGCAATGTATTAATGGATACCTGGATAGCAGAGCACAGAGGCGAATCCTATGATCAGGACGGCATATGGGCAGCCAGTGGTCAGGCCTGCAAAACATTGCTAGCAGAGCTACTGGCAACGCCCTACTTCCAGCTGAAAGCGCCCAAAAGCACCGGCAGAGAGAGCTTTAACCGCGCATGGCTCGACGGGTACCTGCAGAAGCAGGTATCGACAATTAAACCTGCTGACGTACAGGCAACGCTGCTGGAGCTAACCGCTATTACCATTGCGGATAGCATTAACGGCTTGAGTCGCTCACCAAAAGATATTTTTGTCTGTGGTGGAGGCGCCTATAACACTGCGCTGATGCAAAAACTGAAGGTATTAGTGCCGAACGACACTTTAGCGAGCACAGCGGTGTTGGGTGTGGACCCTCAGTGGATAGAAGCTATGGCGTTTGCGTGGTTGGCACAACAGACGATCACTCATCGCACAGGAAACCTATGCGAAGTGACGGGCGCAAAGCGGGAAGTTATATTGGGCGGCGTTTACTACGCTTGATAAAAAATCTGACCGGATTTTCAAAGCGGACAGATTAAACAGTAAAAGAAGAGCCGCAACCGCAAGTGCTGGATGCATTAGGGTTTTGAATTACAAACTTGGAGCCTTGCAAGCCCTCTTCATAATTCACTACCGCACCCACAAGATAGGGGTAACTCATGGCATCTACGACGACTTTGACACCCTCACGCTCAACAACCGAGTCGTCATCGGCAACTGCCTCATCAAAAGTAAACCCGTATTGAAAACCTGAGCAACCGCCACCGGTGACATAAACACGCAGTTTAAGATCGGGATTATCCTCTTCCTCAATCAGGCTTCTAACTTTGGCGATAGCGCTCTCAGTCACTGTAACGACTTGGGGAACATAGATTTCAGCGGTAGACATACATACTCCGGATAACAACCAAGCCCGATAAGGCAATCTTCATTATCCCTTTACCCTAGTAAAACAGTCAACTATTAAGCCTTCGTAGCGACAATCTCCAGCGCTCCCACGGAATCCTTCTGCTTATTAATCATGCTCCCGTTTACTTGCGCGCCTTTTACAATCTCAATCGAGTGATAGTGAACAGTACCCGTAACATCGGCCTTGGACGCAAATTCGAGGTGTTTGCTGGAGTATATATTTCCAACCACCTTGCCATTGACGATTACCACCGGCGCTCGAATCTCACCTTCCACTACGCCACTATCGGCGATGACCACTTTTGCATCCTTTTCATCTTCGGCGATGATGTTGCCGGTTACCTTACCCTCTAATTGCAACTCGCCAGTAAAGTGAAGATCACCACTCACTTTTGTCGCGCGCGAGATTAGGGTGTGATTGTTGGAAAACGCCATCAGGGAGACTCCTTAGCAAATGCTATTTAATTTCTGGCCATTCAAGTTGCGCTTCGACAGTCGCAGGATTGCGGTCCGAACGTGATTTCACTACCAACTCAACTCGAGAAGGAACAAAACCTTCCGGGAGTCCTATTTCAACATCAATATTTTGGAAGAATTTGAAGTCAAGAGGTATATCCTCAGTCAAAGGCTCAGCGTCGACCTTGTTAACAACGAGTTCATGTAAGGATAGTTTTTCCTCTGCACCATGCCTTTGACCGACGATCAAGACGTGCAAGTGACCTGAGAAATCATCCTCTCCTTCCGCGAGCTTTTGCACGACCAACTTGAACTGCTTTTTGTTGTCTGCCAATGCTGATACAGAAAAAACACCAAAACTAATACCCATAGGATTGGTACTTTTTTTCGACATTAGTATGCGATAAACCTCTACGTCCCGCTGCAACGCCGCTTTCTCATCGCGCAACACCATTACGCGTTTGCGCAACTCCTCGCCCGCTTGCCTATCCACTTCTGCGCTCAACTGGAATTTGGCCAGCTCGCGTTTTGAATCACTCGCTTCCTGGGTCAGTTTTTCGAGTTGCACACGCAACTCCTCGGCGTCTTGTGGCGACAGGCGCTCGCTGCTGACCTGATTCAGGGCATAGAAATAAGTCGCCGCAAGGGCAGCAGCGACTAACGCAAGCAGCACAAGAGCGATGAGTGCATTTTTGAGCGGTCGGTGAGGAACCACTTTCATGCGATAAACCGGAGAACCTTTTACCTTGGCCTTAGCGGGATTCATAGCTACCATTTTATTATTCACGGGATGGCGAAAAACCATCCTGTGTAGTTAGGATCGGATAGGGTGAGAGAAGGATTAGGGCATCAAGGCCACAACATCCAAACCGGCTTTTTCATCAAAACCAAACATGATATTCATGTTCTGGATGGCCTGGCCCGACGCCCCCTTCGTGAGGTTGTCGATAACCGACAACACCACCACAGTATCGCGCTGCTGCGGGCGCAAAACTGAGATGCGGCAGACATTCGAACCTTTCACGCTTCTCGTTTGCGGCAATTCGCCGGCGGGCAATACATCCACAAACGGCTCATTGGCATAGCGCTGCTCGTAGAGCGACTGCAAATCCGGCACTTTGTTCGCATCAAGCAAGGTTGCATAAAGTGTGGCGTGGATACCGCGAATAATCGGTAGCAAATGCGGTACAAAGGTCAGTGCCACCGGTGCAACACCGGCAGGCTGTACATCGCGCAAGCCTTGCTCAATTTCCGGCAGGTGGCGATGGCCAGCAACACCGTAGGCTTTAAAGCTATCGCTGATTTCCATCAGCAGGTTGTCAATCTTGGCCTGCCGCCCAGCGCCGCTGGCACCGCTCGCGGCATTGGCGATAAGACGGGTGGGATCAACCAGATTGTTTTCAATCAACGGCAAATAACCCAATTGGGTCGCGGTGGGATAACAGCCCGGGCAAGCCACTAATTTAGCTGTGCGGATTGCCTCACGATTAACTTCTGGCAAACCGTAAACCGCTTGGGCAACAAGGTCGGGAGCGCCGTGGGTTTGGTTGTACCATTTTTCCCACAGCGGCACATCGCGGATACGGAAGTCGGCCGACAAATCGATAATGCGCGCCTTGGTATTCATCAGCGCTCCCATCATGTTTTGCGCGACGCCATGAGGGGTCGCGAAGAAGATCACATCGCACTCACCCAGAACCGCCACATCCGGCTCGGTAAACGCCAGATCGATATGGCCGCGCAGGCTGGGGTACATATCGGCAACTTTGGTGCCCGCTTCCGCGCGCGAGGTAATCACAGTCACTTCAACCTGTGGATGTTTGGCCAGTAAACGCAGTAACTCTACGCCCGTATAACCAGTCCCACCGACAATCGCTGCTTTAATCACCTCAGTCTCCTCTCATCTTGATCAATGTCATCGCGTTCAATCCGGTTGCGGAGACTCTGGTATCCTGAGCACCCGCCAACCGATGCTGGCGAAAAATAAAGACGGCTATCATAAGAGTCTTATCGATAAATCAAAAGCAAAAGCTGCCAAGCGCCGATAACAGCGCCTTGATAAATCACAAGATTTCACCTGCGCCGCCTAAAAAGCAGCCACTCAACCAGGAATACTCTGTGCCGACCGAGCCATCGCAATCCATCACAGCCGCTACACGCAAGCGCCTGAACCATCGCGCCGAGTCTCTGCGCGACCAGCTTGCGGGCGCGGACTCGCTGCCACTGCTGACCTTACTCGGGCTGCTGACAGGGCTGATTGCTGGTGCGGTGATTGTGTTATTTCGCTGGGCCGTAGAAATTCCGCTCACGTACTTTTTGCCAGACAATTTTGAGAATTTTGAAGCGGTAAGTTCGCTCACGCACTTGCTGTTACCACTGGGCGGCGCGGTATTGCTGGGATTGATCCTGCAATGCGTCGATAAACGCCATCACGCCACCAGCATTGGCCATGTCATGGATCGCCTGCAAAATCATCAGGGGCGTATGCCACCCGGCAATATGGTCACCCAGTTTTTTGGAGGTGCGGCTTGTTTGTTGACGGGGCAATCCGTTGGGCGCGAAGGCCCTGCCGTGCATATGGGCGCCGCCAGTGGCAGCCTGCTCGGTCAATGGCTAAAACTCCCTACAAATACCTTGCGGCCACTTGCGGGCTGTGGCGTTGCAGCGGCAATCGCCGCCTGCTTTAACACACCCATGGCTGGTGTCATCTTCGCGATGGAAGTGGTGATCATGGAGTACACCATCGTAGGCTTTATCCCCGTCACCATCGCCGCAGTCGCGGGTGCAACCATGACGCGCCTCGCCTTCGGTCCTGAAATCGCCTTTATCAACGCGCAATCGGTAATGGGCGATTTGCGCGAACTCCCGCTGATGGGATTGGTGGGCTTAGTTGTGGCCGTATTTGCCGCCGCCTATATTCGCCTGCACGGCGCCAGCTGCCGTTGGGCATTGAATCGCCCCATTGTATTGCGGTTTACACTGGCGGGATTGTTCACCGGTATTTGCGCCCTGTGGATTCCGCAGATTATGGGCGTGGGTTATGACACCATCAGCAGCGCCTTGGCGGGGGAGATAGGTTTTGCGTTGTTATTGACGATTGCAGTGACCAAACTGCTTGCGACATCCGTCAGTCTCGGCGTCGGCATGCCTGGCGGTGTGGTCGGTCCGCTGCTGTTTATCGGCGCTTGTGTGGGTGGCGCCGTCGGCAGCGCGGCGCAAATGCTGATGCCCGGCTCGGCAAGCGCGATCGGCTTCTATGTCATTTTGGGAATGGGCGCGATGATGGGCGCAACACTCAATGCTCCGCTCGCCGCAATGATGGCGATCCTCGAACTCACCTATAACCCCAATATTATTTTCCCGAGCATGTTGGTGGTGATTGCCGCTTGCCTCACCACCCGCTGGGTATTTCGCTGCGATGGCCTATTTCAAAATGTCTTGCGTATTCAAGGTAAATTCCGCAGCGCAGAGGCGATGGAGCAATTACTCAGTCGCACTGGCGTGCGCGGCTTAATGGATCGCCACCTGGTCGTGAGCGACAGCCTGATCAACCTAAACACCGCGCAGCAGCTCTTGATGCATCACCCACATTGGATTTTATTGCGCGAGGACAACCAATTGTTGCAACCAGCCGACCTACATACTTATTTGCAACAGGCGGAAATCTCGGCGGATAGCATCCTCAATCTGCAGGAAATTCCTGCGCGTCGCTATGACCTGGCGCGCATCGCCGCCGATGCCAACTTATTTGAAGCGCTCGATTTGATGAATCGCCAACAAATCGATGCTCTCTGGGTGGAATCGCTTAGCGATTCCCATCAACCACTGGGTATAATCAGCCGCGCAAAAATCGATGATTATTACCGTATTTAATGTTTGAGAATGCTCCTATGCTCTGGATAAAAGCCTTCCATATTATTTTTGTTGTCAGCTGGATGGCCGCGCTTTTTTATTTGCCGCGCCTGTTTGTGTACCACAGCATGAGCGAAGACGAAATCAGCCGCGAGCGTTTTAAAATCATGGAGCGCAAGTTGTTGCGCGGCATCGCCAACCCCGCGATGATCGCAACCTTCGTGTTTGGCATTTGGATGAGCTGGCTCGGCTGGGAGTATTACTCCACACAAATTTGGTACTGGTGCAAAATGGCGCTGGTGGTTTTACTCACTGGCTATCACCACGCCTGCATCGCCTACTTCAAACAACTGCGTGATGACCGCTGCACCAAGAGCCATAAGTTTTTCCGCGTGTTTAACGAATTACCGGTGTTTCTATTAATCGGTATTGTTATTTTGGTGGTGGTAAAACCTTTCTAAGATGAACAACCTCTACGCCATTACCGACTCACAATTACTGCCCGGCGATAGATTATTCGCAGGCGTCTCTGCGGCGCTGAAAGGCGGTTGCAAGCTAGTGCAGTACCGCGATAAATCAGCAGATCATGCGCGCCGCTTTTTTGAAGCCAAGCAGTTACTCGCGCTGTGCAATCAACATCAAGCGCAATTACTCATTAACGACGATGTGAGTCTCGCACAAGAAGTTGGTGCACACGGCGTGCATTTAGGTCAAGGCGATACCAACCCCGTTGCTGCACGAATTATTCTCGGCAGCCGCGCCATTATCGGCGTGACCTGCCATGACTCACTTGCGTTTGCGCAGCAGGCAATAAAAGACAGCGCCAACTACATCGCCTTTGGGCGTTTTTTTTCATCGAATACAAAACCTGATGCACACCCTGCGCCGGTTTCATTAATCAGCGATGCACGCAAAGCATTTAGCAATACACCTATCGTTGTTATCGGAGGAATTACTCTGGATAACGGCAAGCAATTATTAGAGGCGGGCGCGGATATGCTCGCCGTCTGTCACAGTTTGTTTTCAGCGGATGATGTGACCGCACAAACCAAAAAATTTATTGAATTATCTTTTACCGATCAGGATTAATTATGAGCCGCTCAGAAGAATTATTTTTACAAGCCCAAAAAACCATTCCCGGCGGAGTTAACTCGCCCGTGCGCGCCTTTAAAGCCGTAGGTGGCACACCAGTATTTTTTGAACGTGCGCTGGGCGCCTATGTGTGGGATGCCGATGGCAAAAAATATATCGACTACGTGCAAAGTTGGGGGCCAATGGTGCTCGGCCATGCGCATCCTGAGGTAATCAACACTGTTATTGAAACCGCAAAATTTGGTTTGAGTTTTGGTGCACCGACTGAACGCGAAACCACGCTCGCAGAAAAACTCTGCAACCTGATCCCTAATATGGATATGGTGCGCTTTGTCAGCTCTGGTACTGAAGCGACCATGAGCGCTATCCGCTTAGCCCGCGCGTTTACCAAGCGCGATAAAATTATAAAATTTGAGGGCTGCTATCACGGCCATTCCGATTCACTGTTAATCAAAGCGGGTTCCGGTGCACTTACTCTCGGTGTGCCCAGCTCACCCGGTGTGCCTGCAGTATTGGCGGATCACACGCTTACGCTCGATTACAACAATGCCGAACAAGTACGCGAATGTTTTGCCAAACTCGGCGACCAAATCGCCTGCATTATCGTTGAGCCAGTGGTCGGCAATATGAATTGCGTTCCACCCGTACCAGGATTTTTGGAGTGCCTGCGCGAAGTATGCGATCAATACGGTAGCCTATTAATTTTTGATGAAGTGATGACCGGTTTCCGCGTCGCCCATAAAGGTGCACAAGACCACTACGAAGTGAATGCCGATATCATCACCCTCGGCAAAGTGATTGGCGGTGGTATGCCAGTGGGTGCCTTTGGTGGTCGCCGCGACATCATGCAAATGATTGCACCCTCCGGCCCCGTTTACCAAGCGGGCACCCTCTCTGGCAATCCAGTCGCTATGGCTGCAGGTTTAAAAACATTGGAGTTATTGGAGCAAGAAGGTTTTTACAACAATCTCTGCGCACGCACCACGCAATTGGTTGAAGGTCTGCAAAAATTAGCGGATGAAGCGGGCATCCCGTTTACCACCAATCATGTCGGCAGCATGTTCGGTTTCTTTTTTACCAGCGAGAAAAAAGTCACCAACTTCAAGCAAGTGATGGCCTGCGATATTCCACGCTTTAATAAATTTTTCCATGGCATGCTAGAGCGTGGCGTCTATTTGGCGCCCGCATCTTATGAGGCGGGATTTATGTCGGGCGCACACACAACAGACGATATCAACAACACCCTCAAAATTGCCGCCGACGTTTTTGCAAGCCTGAAATAAATTCAACGATGAGCGCAACAAAAAAAGCCGATGCAGCTACAACTGCATCGGCTTTGTTACCAGCTTGGTTTTAAAAGTACCTGAAATACGTCAATAAATGCTAGCGCATCTAGTTTCCACGGCTGTAGCAATACTAGTTGGTGGAGTTGGTCATACTCTGGTATCGAGGTATTGGAGCGGGCAATTTGTATTCATTCCGATCGGCGCCGGTAGGCTTTCTTAACGACCACCAAGGCTATTTGCAAGCCGATGCATCCAGGTTAGGACATCTTCTATCGTAAGAAGTCAGGGCGCTGAAAAGAACACCCGATCGAGCACATAAAGCCATTGCGTTTATAAAACAGATTATGCGATTGAGCGGCAAATCAGCTAGGTAAAAGACTCTGAAAAACTGGCGCAAAGCCAAACACAGTCACGCAAAACACTAACGTAATTTAAAGCGTCGCTCGATGTTGAGGTCAACGGCATATTACCCAAAAGTGCCCTGGGTAATGCCATTCAGTATACGCTCAAAAACTGGAATGCTTCATGTCGTTACACCGAGCATGGTTTTGTGAGGTTCCTTAAGTCAAAACCCATTACAAGTGCCGCGAGGTACAAAATACTTACCTATTTGTTCGCCATAGCACAGACGTAAAAAAGTCAGATACATATTCTCCAAATGGGTCAGCTGCCCATTTTATTAACTTAGATTTATTCATAACTTTAAGTGAGGGAGAATGAAATGAGATCCATAATTGTTACATTGACCGCAATCATTATTTACACACTGACTACCGGGATACCCCATGCGGAAGATATCAAAAAAGTCGCGATTTCGAGTGGTTCTGTCATTCTTAAGCCCCCGCTAGAAAAATATCAACCATATTGGCTTGTTACCGGCAATGCCAATACCGATTCTGCTGCTTCTGATTTCTTGGGAACTTCCGATGACAAACCGTTTGTAATCAAAACTAATAACATGGAACGGATACGGATCAATAAATATGATAGCGTTAAAATCGGCCTTATAAACCTCAGCAGCTTCCATGGCAATCTCAAGAACCGTAAAGCTGTAATACATTTCCTTCAAGACAACGAGGTTGAATCGGCATCAAATGTTAACATTCTGAATTCCGTGCCAGGACAACTGAGTATTGGGGGAAAAGCCGCTCTGCCGGCTGACAGAATAAGACTTCAGGTATATGGAATGATCAAAAGCACAGAAGGATTTATCTTTCCAGATGGAACAGTTCAAAAAACTGCGGAGATAAAAGGGGACAATGGAACAAATGGGGTAAATGGGGTTGATGGAAAAAATGGGACCAACGGGACAAATGGCGTCGATGGAAGGAATGGGACAAACGGGACAAATGGCGTTAATGGAAAAAATGGGGTTGATGGGACGAAAGGAGAAAAAGGCGACAGTGCAGGCATTTGGTGTGCAGGCACTAATGGCACTACCTGCAATTGTGGCACATCCAATCTAATAGCCATACAGACTTCATTAGCAAATATTGTCACAACCGTTAGCGTTACAACGCCAAATGGGCAAACATGCACAGGGAGCACGATTCAAGTAGGCGTAGCACCTAACACTTCCTATCTAACAGGATCCACCTGCGTGTGCGAGATTAAGTAGCCAAACCAGGTAGTTAGCACTCGCGCCACCAGCCGGTTGAACTAAACTTTCTGCATAAATATGTAGCCCTTCGTAAATCCGCGTATAGCAATTAGGCTAGATGTGGATTTACGGAAGCTTACATCAATCAGGATTATGCTCTTTCTATTAGGGCGGTTCACCTTGAAAAGGATGATACTCGTATTTATGGCAGCAACCGTTAGTGCTGCTCAATCCATCGATCACCCCGTATAAGCTGGGCCAAAACCAAAGCTCCAGATCAACACCGTAATCGCCATAATCGATACAAACATCACCAATCCAATCGTCAATATTGAACTGGAATAAACAAACCCTTCATCTTCCGGGATTTTCATAAAAATCGGGATTCCCGTGTACAGCAGATACACGGTATAAAAGACTGATCAAACAGTACTGTCAGACACAAAAAAACAAACATCAACCGATATCAACAATGACTACTTTACAGAAGTGTGCAAACGGAAGATCAGGCTGCACAGATGCAAGATTTGCCAACGGCCATCACGCAAGGCAATTACATGCAAACCAACGCTCATCTTCCAAACGCAAGGCAGTGAGCGCCCCACCCCAAACACAGCCGGTATCGAGCGCATAAACATTCTCTACATCCGTGCGGCCTTCAAGAGCAGCCCAGTGACCAAACACAATTCTCTCGTTAACAGTTTTGCGTTCTGAAAATGAAAACCAGGGCGCAAAACCCACAGGTGCCGCCTCTGCACTTTCTTTGGTTTGCAATTCCAACTCACCGTCAGCGCTACAAAAACGCATGCGCGTAAAATAATTCGTAATCAACCGCAGGCGATCAACACCCGCCAGATTGGTATTCCAGCGGCTCGGCAAATTACCGTACATTCCTGCTAGAAATGTTTCGATCTTATCCGTCTGCAATACATTTTCCACTTCGCGTGCATGCACCAGCGCTTCAGATAAACTCCACTGCGGGGGAATACCCGCATGCACCATTGCGAAATTCAACAGCGGGTCGTGGTGCACCAATTTTTGCTGGCGAAGCCAATACACCAAATCAGCGCAATCAGGTGCGCGCAATAAGTCATCCAGCGTATCGTTTTTCCCGCGTTTACGCAGGCCGTAGTACACGGCGATGAAATGCAGATCGTGGTTACCTAACACGATAGTAATGGAATCGCGCAGTCGATATAAAAATCGTAGCGTCTCAAGTGTATCCGGGCCGCGATTGATTAGATCACCCGCAAGCCAAAGCGTATCGTGGGCGGGATTAAAATCGATTTCTTCTAACAGGCATTGCAGCGGTTCAAGGCAGCCTTGAATATCCCCAATTGCATAGGTTGCCATATCAATACCCGCCAAAATGCTTGCCAAAAAAGTTAACGAAAAATTAATGCACTGCGTGAGGTGGCACTAATGCAAACGTGGGGATTGGTGCATCAAACATATCACCTTCATCGGTGCGCATATGATAAGTACCTTCCATTATTCCCGTTTCAGTCTCAAGAATTACACCACTCGTGTATGTATAACTTTCGCCGGGTCTGAGATGAGGTTGCTCACCAACCACCCCCATGCCTTGCACTTCCTGCAATTTTTCATTGGCATCTGTAATGCGCCAGTGGCGACTAATCAATTGCGCTGGCGCATCACTTCTGTTCGCAATGGTGATGGTATAGGTGTACACATAGCGGTGCTCGAGTGGAATGGATTGCGCTTCAACATAATTGGTGCGCACGACAACCTGAATGTTCGACATATTAATCAGCCTCCGGCAAAGATTGGCCATTCAATGAAAGTTCGCCCAGCAAATTACTCATTGCCACATATTCAGGCAAACTGATTTCTTCCGGGCGCAATTGTAAATTCACCGGCAGAGTTTCCATTTGCTCCGGGGTCAGCAATTGCTTGAGAGAATTACGCAGGGTTTTGCGGCGCTGTTGAAAGGCGACATTTACCAGCGTTTCCAAACTTTTAATATTGTTTGCGACATGCGGCAGCTGTGCGTGTGGAGTCAAACGCACAATGGCGGAATCCACTTTCGGTGCCGGATCAAATGAGGTTGGCGGTACAGCAAACAAATCTTCTACGGCGCAGTAATATTGCACCATGATCCCCAAGCGCCCATAGGCACTATCACCCGGTTGCGCAGCCATGCGTTTTACCACTTCTTTTTGCAACATAAAATGCATATCTTGCACGCGATTTGCGTAGGTGAGCAGATGAAAAATCAGCGGTGTAGATATGTTGTAGGGCAAATTACCGACGATACGCAGCGGCTGGCCGTTTTTAATTAATTGCGCAAAATCAAATTGCAGCGCATCGGCCTGGAATAATTGAAAGTTGGGATGCTGCTCAAATTTCACCTTTAACCAAGGCACTAGATCGCGATCCAATTCGATCACGCTTAAATTGTCGCAGCTATCCGCGAGCAGTTGTGTAATGGCACCCTTACCGGGGCCAATCTCGACAATCAGATCCTCTTTTTTCGGATGTACCGAGCGCACTATGTCGCGGATGATACCGTGATCGATCAGAAAATTTTGGCCAAAACGTTTGCGCGCTTTGTGTTGGGATTCATCATTAACAAATTTTTTCATGCACATTTTCCAATAATTAGCGCGCGTGTTTTGCTTGCACCATCGCCAGTGCGTAACTTAATGCCGTGCGTAAGCTACCCAGATCGGCTTTGCCTGTCGCCGCCAAATCCAACGCGGTGCCGTGATCTACCGAGGTGCGGATAATCGGCAATCCGAGCGTAATATTTACCGCTTGACCAAAACCTTTGTATTTTAAAACTGGCAAGCCTTGATCGTGATACATCGCAAGCACTGCATCGGCGTGATCCAGATATTTTGGTGTAAACAGTGTATCGGCGGGTAATGGGCCGACTAAATTCATACCGCGTGCGCGCAACTGTTTCAGCACTGGTTCGATAACGTCAATTTCTTCGCGCCCGAGGTGACCGCATTCACCCGCGTGGGGATTTAAACCACACACCAAAATACGCGGGTGCGTAATACCAAATTGCAGTTGCATGTCGCGATGCAAAATTTCAGTCACTTGCATTAGCTCAGCTTCAGTGATGGCAGCCGCGACATCTTTCAACGGCAAATGCGTAGTAGCGAGAGCAACACGCAGGCCTTCAGTGGCAAGCATCATCACCACTTTTTCAGTATGGGTTTTTTCAGCAAGATATTCGGTGTGGCCACTAAAGGCGATGCCCGCATCATTGATAATGCTTTTTTGCACCGGCCCGGTGACCAGCGCCGCAAAATGCCCGGCAACGCAGCCTTCGATCGCCGCATCCAGGGTACGCAAAATATAGGGCGCGTTGCGCACATTGAGCTTACCCGGCACAGTCGGCTCGGCAAGCGCAATCGGTAATATTGCCAACTCACCCGCCGCACTCGGGCGCGGCGCATCTTGCAGATTAATTTCGCGCAACCTAAGGCTGAACCCGAGTTGCTGTGCACGCGTTTGTAACAGCTGCGGATCGGCAATAGCAACGATTTCATGCGCCTGCGCCTGCGCCTGCTGCGCTAGCGTAACAACAAGATCCGGGCCAATTCCGGCTGGTTCACCGGGCGTAAGCGCAATTCGATAACAGGGAGCCATAATCATCTGAGCCTGAAAAGTCACAATAAAAATACAGGATTCAAAATGCACAACGGCTAAAAACACATTGCAGTTGGTTTACATGCAATCTATTTTTAGCCGCCGTTAAAAAATGTGCAGCCTTAGAGTTTGATTTCGACGTAAGCCTCTTCACGAATTTGCGTCAACCATAACTGGAACTCTTCATCAAAGCGACGTGAACGCAAAACGTTGGCAGCTTGGTTGCGCTTCATTTTATCGCTCATGTCTTCTTTGCGGCGCTCGATCACTTGTAGAATGTGCCAACCAAATTGACTTTTAAATGGGCGAGTAATGCCGCCGATAGAGGTGTTTCCCATCGCTGCTTCAAATTCCGGTACAAACATCCCCGGTGTAGACCAACCCAAATCGCCACCCCCTAACATAGAGCCAGTATCTTCTGAATTCTCGCGGGCAAGCTTGCCAAAATCTTCGCCTTTTTCAATGCGCGCTTTTAAATCGAGTAATTTTTGGCGCGCTTGGGCATCGTCCATAATTTCTGAAGTTTTTATCAGAATGTGACGCGCGTGGGTTTGTTCAACCAATTGCTCACCACCACCACGCTGCTCAATATTTTTGAGGATGTGGAAACCAGCACCACTGCGGAAAGGCTTGGATACTTGGCCTACGCTCAGACGTGCCATTTGATCACCAAACAATTCAGGCAACTGCGCAAGTTTACGCCAGCCAATATCGCCGCCCTGCAAGGCCGCCTGATCATTGGAATAGCTGATCGCCATCTGCGAGAAATCGCTACCGCTCTGCAATTTTTGGTAGATGTCATTGGCTTGCTTTTCAGCGGCCGCAATCGCATCGGCATCGGCACTGCTGGAGACCGCAATTAAAATATGGCCGATATGAAAATCCGGCGAGGTGGCATATTTACCATCGCTAGACGCGAGAAAATTATTGATGTCCTGATCGGTCACTTTGATGCGACTATTCACCACACCCTGTTGCAGGTGACTGATGGTCAATTCGTTGCGCATTTGTTTGCGCAGACCTTCCAAGTTCAAGCCCTGGGTTTTCAAATCTGCTTCAAGCTGCGCCAACGTGATTTGATTTTTTTGCAGAACGCGGCCAATTGCCTGATCAATCTCTGCCTCATCGACTTTGATTTCATAACGCTCAGCCATCGCCAGTTCGATGCGTTCAATGATCAACTGCTCAAGAATTTGTTTGTTGAGCACATCCTCTGGCGGCAATTGTTGGTACTGCCCTTTCAACCGCTCCAAAATGGTGGATTTGCGATCATCCAATTCACTTTGCAGCACCACATCTTTATCGACAATCGCCACCACGCGATCCAGTGAGACCGCATTGGATTGCGCCAAGCTGAGCTGACTGCTCGCCAGAATCAAACTACTCAATAATAATGTCCAGCCCATGTGCAACAACTGCGGCTTGTTTTGGTTCTTACTCATAATTCAATCACTGTTTTATTGTAGAGATGCTTCACGCTCGCCATAGCCAAACACAGCTTTGTCGAGCAGGTTACTAATACGTTGACTCAAACTGCCGAAACCGCGCAATTGCACTTCGATATAATAAGCCGTCTCATAATCATCACTGCTGAGGTTTTCCATAAAGTCGGGACTAAAATCGAAGTCCACGAATCGCCGCGCCATAAGACGGATGCGGTAGCAGCAATCGGTGTATTCGAGCCCGGCAAAGGTGTCGAGTTCCGCATTGTACGTAAAATCGTAGTTAGCACGGGCAATTAATGCCCATTGGTTGGAAACTGGCCAGAGTGTGGTGATATCCATCTGGTTCAGCGTCTCACCTATCGTTGGCGTAGTTTCAAGGGGACTAAGCGATACGGGATCACGACTATAGCGATAACCTATGTTCAAAATTCGATACTGCTCATCCATGTAATTCAAGCTGGTGCTGACTGTGTTCACCTGTTCTTGCTGGTGATCGTAGAGCAGGTCGCTGCTAATGCGCAGGTGATTGCCAATCAGGGCGCTCGCCTGCCCTGCCACGGCCGAGCTGGTGCGTGTATTGGCGTAGGCATCGTCGTCATTGAGAATGCTGACTTCACGATCATCAAAATAGGTGATTTGGCCAATACTCAGGCGCAGACGCTCAACGCCGGTATCGGATTCGACGAAGCGGCTGGTCAAACCCAATGCGAGATGATGGGTATCATCGATGCGATCGCCGCCGGAAAAACGCGAGTCGCGAAATAATTGCTCGTAAGTGAAGATCAAATCTGAGGTATCAAAATTGACATAGCTTGCGTCCGAGGTCAGGGCGTACAGCGAGTCCTGATTTTCGTAATCGCGATAGAGATAAAACGCGCGCGGCTCCAGCGTCTGGGTAAAGGCATCGCCAAACAAGGCTTTATCGCGTTCAAAATACAAGCCCATGTCGAGCGAGCCTTGCGGGGCAGAGAATTGTTGGCTGCTATCCACATCAGTGCGCAGATTTGTCGCGTCCAATTCATAACCAAGGGTTTTCAAACCCACACCCGGTTTTACATAGCCAGCGGTGTATTCTTTGTCCCAACTCAGTTTGTAATTAGTGCGCAGGCGCTCACCCACAATTAGATTGGCCTCATCGCCTTCAAAGTAGCGATTCATACCAAAGTGGGTGTATTCATTATCCAACTCGACCAGCCAGTCGCTGAACCTATATTGGCCATCGGCGTGCAAGCGCGGCAATTCGCGATAGGGCAGTTGCGAACTGGTGAGCAAGCGAAACTCTTCTGCCTTAGCGCCCAACTGCCAATGCTCACTGCTATAGCCGGTGGCGACACGTTGGCGAATATAAGCCTGGCGATTCAAATCCACGGCGCTGCCGTCTACATCGCGGATATAGTCGGCATCACTGACATCGGTGTAATCAATTTCCGTTGCCCAGGGTTGATTGCGCCCGCCGGTCTGCAACAGGTTGTACTGCCAGCGATCTTTGCCGAGATACCGCTGATTGATTTCGTCGTCTGCACGGCCAGTATCGCCGCTACGATCATTGTTCAGCACGCTGCCGCTCAACTCGGTATCAAACAATTCAGATTTGTGACGCAGCTCAGTCGCGAGCATATAGCCGTGCTCGGAAAGATAGCGCGGTGTAATGGTGGCATCGTAATTGGGGGCGATATTCCAATAAAACGGCGCGGAAAATTCGCCGATACCGTCATTCTCATCAAATCCGATCGAGGGAAACAAAAAGCCCGTCAACCGATCAGGCCCTACCGGAAAACGGAAGTAAGGGGCGTAAACAACCGGTACATCCTTGATATGCAGGCGCATATGTTTAGCCGTGCCGTAGTGCTTGTCATTATGCAGGGTGATATTGGAGCCTCGGATCAGCCAGGTGTTATCGCCCGGCTCGCAACTGGTAAAAGTACCCTGATCCAGGCTGATAACGGCATCGCCAATTTTTTGCAGCTTTTCCGCGCGGCCACGCACACGGGTTTCGTAAAGCACAAAGCGGGCATTGTCCAAGCGGGCGTTGCCGGTATTGGTATCGACATAGGCTTTATCGGCACGCAGCAAAACCCCCGGCTCGCGTACCTGAATATCACCATCCAATTCCGCTTCACGCGTGGTTTTATCGAAGGTGAAGGTATCCGCTCGGAACGAGCGGCGCCCCTGAGTGAGGCGCACATCATTGCGCATGATAAATTTGGTTTGCTTCTCGGATTCCGAGTAATCCGCAGTGCCAAAAATATTGGCCTTTTCCGGGTCCATTTCCGATTCAATATCATCGCGCGGCGGCGCCACATAAGCACCACAGCAAGCGGTGGGCACCTGCGCTTTTTGCTCCGCAGTCAGCTCCTCCATGGGCACCCAATCCAATTCGCGCAACTGCTCATTGGGGTCTTTTTTTACTGACGATGCAGTGCTATCCCCCCAGGATAAAGGGGCAGACAACAGCAAGATCCCCGCACACTGGGCTGCGACACACAGGGCAAGGCGGGAGCGAAGGAATTTATTGCGCAGATACTGTTTGGAGTGATTCTGGGTCGGAGCCATTAACCGCGGTCTCAAATAGGCGCGCCAAGCGTGTGCCGCCGAAAAAATTGTGGCGATTCTACTGTAAACAGCCTGCACTGGGAATGAATTGGGGGAAATCGCCTGATTGGGGTAGAATCCGGCCACAATGGCATCCACACCCAATGCCCAGTCAATAATTAACCCGACCCCGGATTCTGCATGACCACCGATCACACCAGAGCCAGTTCCAGCCTACCCGCCGACACCCGAAAGCTAGCCCTCACCGACTGGGTAACCCAACAAACGCCGGCAGCTGAACATCCGGTAAAATTGGTCAGCCTGGGCAGTGACGCAGGGTTTCGTCGTTACTTCCGCTATCAAACTCCGTCGCAATGGCTGGCCGTTGATGCCCCGCCCGCAACCGAAGACACACCGCAATTTCTCGCTATCGCGCGCCTTATCGAACAACACGGCGTGCGTAGCCCGCGTATTGCAGCAGCCGATGCAAGTAATGGCTTTTTGTTGGTGGAAGATATGGGCGATCGCTTGTTCTTTCGCGACGTAACCGTCGGCAACGCCGACGGCCTCTATCAGCGGGCGCTCAGTACACTGTTGCAACTCCAACGCATTCAGGATGATGCAGCGATTATCCCAGGGTACGATCGCGCGCTCCTGCGCCGCGAGCTGGAGATTTTTAGCGAATGGTTCGCCAATAAATTGCTTGGCCACACGCTCGATAATGCAGAGAAAAATCTGCTCACCGAATTATTTACCCAACTTGAAAACAACGCGCTCGCGCAACCACAAACCTTTGTGCACCGCGACTTTCACTCGCGCAATCTGCTAGTGCTGGATGATAACTCGCTCGGCGTAATTGATTTTCAGGGCGCGCTCTGGGGTGCTGTGACTTACGATCTGGTCTCGCTGCTGCGCGATTGCTATCTGCGCTGGCCAGCGGAAAAAGTTAAACGCTGGGCATTGGATTATCGCAACCAAGCCATCAACGCGCAGATTATTCCGGATGTTAGCGAAACGGAATTCCTGCGTTGGTTTGATTGGATCGGCTTACAGCGCCACATAAAAGTACTCGGTATTTTTGCGCGCTTGAAGCTACGCGACGGTAAAAACGGCTACCTGAATGATTTACCGCTGGTGATTCGCTACACATTGGAAGTCGCCGAACAATATCCTGAATTAGCGGCTTTTGTGACTTGGTTTCGGCAGACTCTATTGCCGCTCGCACAACAACAATCCTGGTATCGGGACTATCAATTAGCAGGGAATCAATCAGCAGGAAATCAAACGGCAGGCGACCAATGAAAGCCATGATCCTCGCCGCCGGACTCGGCAATCGCCTGCGCCCGCTCACCGACCACACGCCCAAACCGCTGATCTGCGCGGGCGGCAAACCGCTGATCGAATACCATTTGGAAAATCTGCAACGCAGTGGGATTCGCGAAGTCATTATCAACCTTGCGTATCTCGGCGAAAAAATTCGTGCTCATTTGGGTGATGGACAACAATTTGGATTGGAAATTATGTATTCCACCGAACCCGAACCACTGGAAACCGGCGGCGCAATTTTGCATGCGCTGGATATGCTCGGCGAAGAGCCTTTTTTATTGATCAATGGCGATGTCTGGTGCGATCTGGACTTGGCATTATTCAGCCAACACTCACTCACTGAAACGCAACTGGGCCATTTGCTACTGGTACCCAATCCCGATTTTCATCCACAGGGGGATTTTGCACTTGCCAGCAACGGGCAACTATTGAGCGATCACGAAAACCCTAATTCCCCAGAAGAAATAGCCTCGCAGCGATTTACCTTTGGCGGCATAAGCCTGCTAAAACCAAAAGCGATCAGTGACTATCCAGACAAACGCCAAAAATTTCCCTTGGTAGAAGTGTTACGCCGCGCAATTAACCATGGGCAAATAACAGGACAAGTCCATCGCGGCCACTGGAGTGATGTTGGAACTCCCATTCGCTTGCACCAACTGGAAGATTATCTATCGGCCCGATAAATCAAGACCGAAAATAAATTCACTCTTTACAACCACAACACTAAAGGACGCATCATGTTAAAAGCCGATTTCAGCTCACCCAACCCGATTAGCTTGGGCAAAATTATTCCCGCTATCGTCATACTTTTTCTGTTCACCGTGCTTTACGGCAGCTGGTATACGGTTGACCAAGGTGAGCGCGGCGTGCATTTACGCAACGGCAAAATTATCGGCACCGCAGCACCCGGTTTGGGTTTTAAAATTCCGCTGATCGATACCGTAGTAAAAATATCCACCCAAACGCACACCGCCAGCTATCAGGAATTGCAGGCCTACAGCCGCGATCAACAACCGGCCACCATCCGCGCCTCAGTCACTTTCAGTGTTCCGGCTGACCGCGTTGAAGAAGTTTATGAAAATTTCAAAAGTATCGACTCGATGATCGCGCGCCTTGTTGATCGCCAAGTACCGACGCAAGTAGAAAACATTTTCGGTAAATATACCGCCATCTCAGTGGTGCAAGAGCGGGTTAAATTCGGCATAGATGTGACCGATGCCATCACCAAATCCATTAATGGCCCAATCGTAATCAACTCAGTACAGATTGAAAATATTGACTTCAGTGCAGCCTATGAAAAATCGGTCGAAGACCGCATGCGCGCAGAAGTGGAAGTACAGACGCAAAAACAAAATCTGGAAAAAGAACGCGTCAGCGCGCAAATTGCGGTAACCAAAGCACAAGCTGAAGCAGACTCGCAACTCGCCCGCTCAAAAGCAGAAGCAGAAAGTATTAGTATAAAAGGTGACGCAGAAGCCTCCGCAATTAAAAGCCGCGCCGAAGCATTGGCGCAAAATCAAAACTTGATTGAACTGACCAAAGCAGAAAAATGGGACGGTCAGCTTCCAAAAACTATGCTACCTAATGGCACCTTGCCATTTTTTAACACCAATAAATAAACAGGTCTGCGCGGCGCGGCAATGTTAGCCTGACCTCATTTATTAGAGCCAGAACCGCCGCACACAAACAACAAATATACGGTGGTGCGAGAGGACGGAGGCAGTAAGGCCTCCCACTCTCAATTCCCATCAACTGATAAGTTTATTAAAGAAGAAGCGATGTTCATTCCGACCTCACGCAGTAGCTGAGCAGCCTCAGGAAAACTACTATTTGAAACCACAGAAATAGCCAAATTATGCGTTGGAAAAATTATCATCCAATTTTGCGTACTCTCAACACCGCCATGATGAATGATATAAGTGCCGAGTTTTTCATCCTTCGCAACTATCCAAAAAAAAGCTAAAAATTCGGTGTCAGTTACATCAAATAGCCGTTTGTGTGACAAGGCAATTACAGGCAAGTCTCCCTGTAGCTGCAATTTCATATAGCTAAGTAAATCAGGCATGGTTGACTTTACGAAGCCTCTACCACCCCAGAGTTTATTGGGGGCCACATGGGATTTTGCGACTTCATTCTTGTTATCATATCCATAAGCCAAAAAAGGTATTTGTGCTTTTGATAAATTAACCTGTGTATTCAACATGCCCGCATTTTCTATCAAGGTTTGCTTAAGAAGCGTATCGAATGGCTTGTGATAGACCTGCGTCAAGATATAACTTAAGAGCTCTGCACCGGCGCCTGAGTAATGGTACTGCCCCTTTAATGTAGACGTCTCAAACTTATTCATTGCTTTAATGAATGAGTCTTTGTTCACGGTTTCTTCCGTAAGACCTAACTGCTCGAGACCTCTTGGCAATCCCGACGTGTGAGTTAACAGTTGTTGGATGGTAATGGGGTGGGCAGCGGTGCTGACTTTATCTAGCTGATTATCAATATAAAAATTAACGTTTTCATTCAGTGCTAACTTACCCTCCGCAATGGCATAGGCTGCCAATAGACCTACCATGGTTTTGCTGACAGAGCCAATTTCATAAATGGTTTGATCGGTCGGTTTATTGCCTTGTTTTTTTGTTAGCTCTCCAAAATGTCCCGTAATGCTTTTCCCATTATTGACGACACCAATGGAAACTGACGTAAATCGATTATCTTGCAGTAAGTGCTCAGTTTGTTTTTTTATCACTGATTCAATGTCCTTTTGAGTGCCTGCCGCATAAGCACCACAAGACAAACTGATCAAAACGCACGCAATAATGAAAGATTTACTCATTATATATTCACCTTTATGTTGGCCATTTTATTGGCCTTTGAGGCCTTACGTTTGTTCTTAAGGTGATTATAGTAGTGAGTTTTTGTGGCGCGCTCAACCGAGCAAAGGAGCCGGACACTTTATAATAAGTAACTTAGAATTTATTGAAGAATTAAGGACACCTTTATCGGCGCCCTTGTTACATCCAAACCACTACTCATTTCAACCGATTAATTCATCGCCAGCAATTGCATAGCGCCTACTTCATTCACGTTCAACACCAGTTGGATATCGTTATCTGATGTATCTACCACCTTGCCGTTGAGTAGCAATGCTGTTTTTATCGGATACACACCCTGCGGCAAACCTTCCGGCAGCGTAAAGGAAAATTCATTTTGATAGCGACCGCCGCGTTGATTTTTTTCATTCACTGGCTTGGTAAAACTCTTCAGCTCCTTAGTGTTATCTTCATTATCGTAAATAACAATATTCTCTTCGATCAGCGCTTTCTTTTGCTTAGTGCCAGGCACAACAACGATATCGGACTGGATAATGACTTCCTTACCTGGTTCGACCACATTACCCGGCAGAGTTTTGGTGGTGTATTCAGTCGCCATAGGTTCCGTTGGTAAGCTGTTATTTTGGTTTTTGTATTCCTGTGCAACCTGATCTTCTTTGGCAATGCGTTCAGAGCGATGCTTAATAATCATTTTGGTTAATACAG
>CAIOHY010000105.1 GCA_903858205.1 uncultured Cellvibrio sp. | reverse complement strand
GTGATCTTGATCTGCATGCCATCCGGGTGGGTCATAGCGTCTGGCTCTTTGCATAACTCGAGCAGTGTCCGCGCCACGCGACCAGTTACGTCGAGGAAGGCAAGATCACCAACTTTACGCGTGGTGGCGCGCAAGCGACGCGCCATCTGACTGCCCAATGCAAACAAGAACTCAGGATGGGATTCGGAAATTTCCTGAAATTTGGCATAGCTGATTTCGGCTACTTCGCATTCTGATTTTGCGCGCACCCAGGCACTGCGGGAATCTTTGGCATCAAATAAACCCATTTCACCAAAAAAGTCACCATCATTGAGATACGCCACAATCATCTCGTGCCCATCATCATCTTCAATCAGTACCGTGACTGAACCTTTGACAATGTAGTAAAGCGAATCACTCTTGTCGCCCGCGTAAATAATGGTGCTCTTGGCGGGATAACGGCGACGGTGACAATGAACTAAAAACTCTTCCACATTCTTAATGTGCGGCGTAAGCGAGACAGCGACCAAGGTGTGGCTCCTGTTGATGGATTTTGTATTACTAATCGAATTATGAAATTTATTATGACGACAAGCCCATCACACTGCTATAGATATGCCATGACAAGCTGGAAAATTGTGATGCAGTTATAAGCTCAGATAATTGAATTGTCTACCAAAAGACGATAAATGTGAGGCTTGCGTTGATTTTGATGCCATTTCCGATTTTTTACGTCTATGTGGTAGGCTAGGCGCCAATTTTCTGGGGCATTCTTAGGGCGGGTATTGTTATGCAAGCAGTCGTGAAGTGGGTGGATGGTGCGCAATTTTTAGGGGAATCAGGAAGTGGCCATGCCGTCTTGATGGACGGCCCTCCCGATCACGGTGGTCGCAATACCGGGGTTCGTCCAATGGAAATGTTATTGCTTGGTCTGGGTGGCTGCTCGTCTTTCGATGTGATGAGTATTTTGACTAAAGCGCGCCAGCAAGTGACGGATTGTCGATGTGAGTTGGATGCTGAACGCGCGGAGGGTGTGCCATCACCTTTTACCAAAATTCACATGAAATTTCTGGTCACTGGCAAAGAATTAAAAGAAGCACAGGTAAAGCGCGCAGTAGAGTTGTCAGCCACTAAGTACTGTTCTGCATCAATTATGTTAGAAGCGGGCGGTGTGGTTATCACCCATTCTTACGAAATCCGTGAAGCGTAAATGCATTAATTTTTTATGAGTTTCGTTGCCCGTAACTAGCGGGCAACGTGCTCGTGACGGTGTTGCGGAAGTTTTTAGGTTTACACTCGATAGCTTGCCGTTGTCATCACCTTAGATACGAGAGTCATTAGCAATTTTACTGGCGTAGGGAAGTTGTAGCCACCAGCGTCGAGTGCCATTGTTGCATGACGTGCTTCATCTTCAAGCATTTGTTCGACAACTGCGCGGCTTTTGACATCACCTTGGGGTAATTCTTGTAAATGATCTTGGAGATGTTTGCATACCTGATCCTCAGTTGCCGCGACAAAGCCCAAGCTCACTTTGTCGCTTACCAAGCCAGCACTTGCACCAATGGCAAATGAGAGCCCATACCACAGAGGATTCAAATAGCTTGTGTGGCTGCCGAGGGAGTCTATGCGCTCTTGGCACCAAACTAAATGATCAATTTCCTCTTTCGCCGCCTTTTCCATCTCAGCACGTACATCGGGCAATCGGGCAGCTAACGACTGACCCTGATAGAGCGCTTGGGCGCAGACTTCGCCGGTGTGATTTACGCGCATCAATGCCGCCGATTTTTTACGCTCTGCTTCCGAGAGGTCAACTTCTTGGAGGTGGCGAGCAGGTGAATGGCGTTCGCAGGTCATTTGACTCCCTGCGGCGAGTGTACGCAAGGCGCGATCAGCGTTGATGATTAGTTTATCGATGGGGCTGAAAGGAAAGCTGGGCATGGCTAGTTACCGCTACTAGGATTCGACTATTTAACCAGAAATTGTAGATTGGGGCACCTGTAAAAATTTATACGTCTACATTCTTGAAACCGATAGCTGCTCACCGCATGCTCCGTTTTACAAGGCGCTTATTGCAATTAATAACTATGATTCGTTCAACAGAAAGGAGACCCGTGTGCAAGACGTTAACGAAATAAAGCTACTGCTAGATGCCCGTATCCCGCTCTTGGTAATTGAAACCTTTGAAGAAAAGAAGGCGTTGGACGTGCTGCTCAAAGTAGCTAATAAACATGGCAAAGATCTGCATCGCTGGTCAGTCACTGAAGGTCTCACGCGTTTGAATTTCGGTCCGCAACTCGTACCCAAAGGCAGTGAGCTGAATGAACCAGAAGAGATGTTGCGTCATATCAAACAACAGCAGCAGCCAGCCATGTTTGCGCTGTGCGATATTCATCCCTTTCTCACCGATCAACCACAAGTTGTGCGCTTGCTAAAAGATATAGCACTCAACCATTTTGCCGTGCCTCATACGCTTGTGCTGCTCAGTTATCAGTTGCGCTTGCCTCCCGAGCTAACGCGCTACAGCGCAGCTTATACATTGACCTTGCCCGACGATGACAAGATCATGGAAATTATTCGCGAGGAGGCAAAAGATTGGTCTGATCGCCACGCGGGTGCGCGCGTCAAAACCGATAATATTACCTTGAAAAAAGTGGTGAATAATTTGCAAGGTATGAGTATCAGCGATGTGCGCCGCTTGGTGCGCTCGGCAATTTGGAACGATGGCTCGCTCAATGAAGAGGATTTGCCGCGTATCAATAAAGCCAAATTTGCTCTGCTGGATATGGAAGGTGTAATCAGCTTTGAACAGCAAACCGAAGATTTCTCCAACGTTGGTGGTCTGGTCAATTTAAAACGCTGGCTCTTAACCCGCCGCGATGCGTTTAACGATGATGATTCCACACTTGATCGCCCCAAAGGTATTTTGCTGCTAGGCGTGCAGGGCGGCGGTAAAAGTCTTGCGGCCAAAGCGGTTGCTGGCCTATGGGGCTTGCCGCTGATGCGCATGGATGTCGGTGCGCTCTACAATAAATTCCACGGTGAAACTGAAAGAAATTTGCGCGAGGCATTAAAGCTCGCGGATGCTATGTCGCCCTGTGTGTTGTGGCTCGATGAGATCGAAAAAGGCATGGCGCAGGATGGCAACGACAACGGTGTTTCGCAACGTTTACTCGGTACATTATTGACTTGGATGGCAGAGCGGCGCACGCGCGTATTTATTGTTGCCACGAGTAACGACATTTCCCGCTTGCCGCCAGAATTAATTCGCAAAGGGCGTCTCGACGAAATCTTTTTTGTCGATTTGCCGGAGCAAAGTGTGCGCAAAGATATTTTTACGATTCATCTGCGCAAGCGCAATTGTACTGTTGCTGATTTTAATCTTGATCAGTTGGCCGATGCGACCCAGGGTTTTTCTGGTTCGGAAATTGAGCAGGCGATTATTGCCGCACTTTATTCGGCTGGCGCAGAAGCTAAGCCGCTTGCCACGGATATTTTGTTGCGTGAAATTGCAGCGACTAGTCCGCTATCAGTGGTGATGTCTGAACAGATCGCAAGCTTGCGCTTGTGGGCGCAAGACCGGACTATTCCTGCGTAGGGTAAGTAGATGACCAATACTACCGATAATAGCGCGATGATCATTGATGGCTGGCTGCAATGGGCAGAACAATGCCCATCGCCCAATTTTAATTTGCGCCCGGAAAAAACTGATATCAGTCTATTGGTTATTCACAACATTAGCCTGCCGCCGGGTGAATTTGGCGGCAGTTATGTGCAGAAGTTTTTTCAAAACACATTGGATCAAAGCCTGCATCCGTATTTTTCAACTATCGCTGAACTCAAGGTTTCCGCGCACTTATTCATCGAACGTGACGGTAAAGTTACACAATTTGTTCCGTTTGACGCGCGTGCCTGGCACGCGGGCAGTTCCAGCTTTGCCGGTGTCGCCGACTGTAATAATTACAGCATTGGTATCGAATTGGAGGGTGCAGACGACATTCCCTACAGCAATGCGCAATACCATGCGCTGGAGAAAGTTTCTCGCCAGTTGCTGCTGACTTATCCTAAACTAACACCTGAGCGTATCACTGGCCATTCCGATATCGCACCCGGGCGAAAGACCGATCCGGGCTCCGCGTTTGATTGGTTGCGTTATCGCACTTCTCTCGGCTAATGCCATTTTCTTCTCTATTGACTGACGAGTGATTAACAAAAAATGATTTTTCTCAGTTTGGTTGCTGTACTCGCTATCGTCTATTGGCTCGGTTCGGCCAGCATTCTCCACTATGATGGATGGTTCAAATGGCTGATTAATCGTCTGCAAAAAATTCCAGGCCTGTCTGCGGCACCTGTATTACCTCTGGCCTTGGCTCTGGTGATTCCCTTATCCGTATTGGTGCTTGCCTTTTTATTGGTGCATCAGCTCGCGGGCAAGCAGTGGTTATTTTTGCTCTATGTTCCGGTGTTGCTCTACAGTCTCGGACGCGGAAATATTTTGACTGATGTTCAAGAATATATTGCACTCGCTACTCGTGGCGACACTGTCGCAGCCGCACAATTATTGGATCGGTTAAGTGCGGGCGGCGCCGCTGCCGACGTCAGTGACTGGCGCGGTCTGCATACCGAGGCCTTGAAAGTATTTGCGTATCGCGGTTTTGAGCGCATGTTTGCAGTGCTCTTCTGGTTTTTTATTGCCGGCCCTTTTGGTGCTTTGTTGTATCGCTTGAGTGTTCTGTATCGTGATTTTTCCGACGCGGGTACTGATGCAGCAACAACCGCGGGTAAATGGTTGTGGTTGCTGGAGTTGCCATCGGTACGGTTGATGGGTGTGACATGGGCATTCGTGGGCAATTTTGAAACCTGCCCGCTGCGCAAAAATTTATTGGATATGCACAGTCCATCGGATTATGTGTTGAATGAATGTCTGCGCGGCGCATTAGGCGCGTCGACTGATTGCTCTGCTGCCGCTATGGCGCAAATGGAACCTGCCGAAAAAGCCGAAATGCAGGAGGAAATGGAAGAAGAGACGCAGGATATTATTGAAGACCTGACCGGTGATGTCATTACCACTCACTCTGAACCTGCGTATTCATTTGCCTTGGTAAAATCCAGCGTCCCGCTTTATTCGCGCTCGCTGTTGTTTTGGATTTGTGCGATCGCGTTTGCAACCTTGGTTGTCTGACGATGATTGGTTTAATTGCGATTTAATTTTGTTTGTAAGAGGTTAGTTATGCCATCGTTTGATGTAGTGTCCGAAGTGGATAAACACAATTTGACCAATGCGGTTGATCAAGCGCAGCGTTTGATCACCAATCGCTTTGATTTTAAGGGTGTGAATGCAAGTTTCGAACTTAAGGAATATGTGATCACGCTTACCTCTGATGTTGAAATGCAGCTCGATCAAATGCTGGATTTGCTCAGACCCGCGATGGCGAAAAATGGTATCGATGTGAGCTGTCTGGAAATCGGTCAGGTAAAAAGTGCGGGCAAGCAGGTGAAACGTGACGTTACTGTGCGCACCGGTATCGATAAAGACTTGGCTAAAAAGATTGTCGCACTGGTAAAAGATAAAAAACTGAAAGTTCAAGCCAGCATTCAAGGTGAGCAGGTGCGGATCACTGGGAAAAAACGCGACGACTTGCAAGAATGCATTGCGGCTTTGCGCGCGGCTGAACTGGGTATGCCCATGCAGTTTGAAAACTTCCGGGACTAGTTCCTGTTCTAGTGAATGTTTTGATGCTCTTACAAAAAAACCGTCAGAGAAATCTGGCGGTTTTTTTTATTGGGTTTCCGTAAATGTGAGTTTGTTTAAGTGCTATGCGGATTTGTCGTCTTGAATCCGATGCCAGATCCAGGCGAGCAAGAGCAGTGTAGGTACGACTGACAAGGTACTCAAAATAAAAAAAGCGGAATAGCTACTAGCTTCCACTATGTAGCCCGACAAACCCCCAATAAATTTACCGGGTAAATTCGCGAGCGACGCGAGCAGTGCGTATTGTGTTGCGGTGAAATTACGATTGGTAAGGCTCGACATAAACGCGACTAACACAACACCGGCAAACCCTTGTGATAAATTATCGGCACTGATTGTGGCAAAGAAAGCCCAGTTCTCGCCGGGGTTGTGAGCCATCAACAAGTAAGCAATATTGGAAGCAGATACGGCGAGTGCGGCGATAATCAACATTGAACGCAAACTAAACGCGGCTATGCAGATGCCACCCAAAAATGCGCCTGCTATACCAATCCACACACCGTATATTTTTGAGACGGTGGCTATGTCGGCTTTGGTATATCCTGAGTCCAAATAAAATGGCCCCGCAAGTACGCCTATCATTTGGTCGGGCAATTTAAATAATCCAACAAACGCCAATAGCGCCAGCGCGAGCCAAATACCATTGCGCGAAAAAAATTCCTGAAAGGGTTTTATAAACGCATCCCACAAACGAATTTCGCGCACAATTAATTCTTGCGCGGCAGGTTCTTTGGATAATAAACCCGCGACTAACGGCAGCAAAATGCACGCGGCCATTATTAAATAGGCTATCGTCCAACCCGTAAGCTCAGCTAAATACAGTGCGATAGCGCCCGATAGAATCAACCCGAAGCGATAACCCAAAATATAGGTTGCCGCGAGCGCCGCTTGCGATTCCACTGGTGCTACTTCAATGCGATAGGCATCAATCACAATATCTTGTGTCGCGCCCGCAAACGCAACAACGCCGGCAAGTGCGACAAAGAATAACATTGATGATTGCGGGCCCATTATCGCCATGCTGGCAAGCGCGACAATAAGCAATACTTGCGACAGCGCTAACCAACCTTTGCGACGGCCTAAAAAGGGCAGTGGGTAGCGGTCAATCAATGGCGCCCACAAAAATTTCAGTACATAAAAAAAACTGGCGTAACTTATCAAACCAATCACACTCAGTGCGACTCCGGTATCGCGCAACCAAGTCGAGAGCGTGGCGCCCACTAAGAGAAATGGCAGGCCTGAACCAAAGCCTAAAAACAGCATGGTGAGTGCGGAGGGAGTAGCGAACGCGCGCTTGATACCGCGCCAGCCTTTGTAGTTATGTTGTTCGGATGATGTCTGCGCAGTTGATGTCATAAGGTTTAGTTCAATGCTGTTTCAGCAATCGGGGCAAAAAATTGCAGTTTTTAAATGAGGGTTAATTATTGTAACCGTAAATGTGCAAACTGATTTTTCCATTTTTTACTTCCACTCCTTCCGCTTGTAAGCGCTGGCATTGGTTTTTGTACGCGGCTGAGTCGGGCGGCAATGAAATTTTTCCTTGGGCATTAATCACTCTGTGCCAAGGTAGTTCAGTATTTTCCGGCAGTCGGCATAAAACTGTGCCTGCCAAACGCGCTGCACCAGGTAATCCTGCCAGTGCGGCCAGTTGCCCGTAGGTAATGACCTTGCCTGCTGGCACAGCCAGTAATGCGAGATAAAGTGCTTCGCGGTTCATTGTGGAAGCTGTGTTTTTCTGTGTGAGATTCATTTTGCTTTATGTGTTTTTAAATGAGTCATTTTAAGCATCGTGCTATTCAATAGAACCAAATTCACCATAGCACTATTTGGTTTTTAGATGTTGCTCGTTTACGAATTACTGCTATCCCCGCGCGCGATTGACAAGTGGTAAACTGATCGACCCGTCACCTAGGATTTACTCGATGCGCTTTCCGATTCTCCTGATATTGCTGTTGCCGATCCTTGAACTCTGGCTGATGATTGAAATCGGCGGCGAAGTGGGTGCTTTGGCAGTGGTTCTCTGGTTTTTGGCGATGATTGTTGTCGGTAGCAATTTGCTCCGCTATCTGGGTGCATCGAGCATGCTGCAGGCCGCGCAAAGTGTACGCAGCGGCGGTGCTATGCCCGCACAGACTCTGGCGGATGGACTGTTTAAAGCCGTGGGTGCAGTGTTGCTGATTATTCCGGGTTTCATTACTGATCTGATGGCACTGCTGTGTTTTATCCCCCTCGTGCGCGGGCTGTTACTCAAACGCTGGTTGGCAAAAATCGCGATGACTGCCGGTGCGCGCGGTTTTAAAGCAGCTGGATTTGGTGCTGACGCCTTCAAGTCAGGACCATTTACGTCATCGACCGGTAATGTCTACGAGCATCAAGGTTCGGCGCAAACTGATTCGGGCCAGGCTACTAACGGTGTGCTTATTGACCAGCAACCTGAATCCTCCCCATCCAAAACAGCCAAAAGCGATTAAATCGGCGCTATTCGACAATTTTTACCCTCCTTGTGTTGAAATCCCCAAACCTAACCCCAGATAGGTGTCACCGCTTTTTGGTCACTGCTTTTTGGTCACTATTTAAGGGGCTAGCCCCCTAAAATCGGTGGCTTTAATGGATGGCCTTGAAACTTTTACGGCCGTCCCTATATGTCATCACGCGGAGCCACAACGCGTTTTCCATACCTTGAAAGGTGTCGGTAAATGCCCGGTTCCAAGCTCGTTCAATCTGTTTTGTTAGGAGACAAAGTTCCATGAAAATTCGTCCGTTG
>CAIOHY010000104.1 GCA_903858205.1 uncultured Cellvibrio sp. | reverse complement strand
TGCGTCTGGGCTTGATACGCTGCTCGATGCCTTTGCTACATTCGTTATATCTACCGTCGTCTCTGTATTAGCTGCCGCGTCGCTTGGACGGCAGCGCGCACGCAAGAACATGCCGCCTACCATTAGTAAGCCAGTTCCGATAATCGAGGCGCTGATAATTCCACCAAGGGTTTCGCGTGGCATGCCTTCATTCTTTTTTGGTGATATGCGGATATAGCGCAAGCTGTCCGTTTCTTTACCGGGTTTTTTAGAGGCGAGCCAATTATCCATCTGCTCTTTCGACAAATAGATATATGCATCGTCGCCAGCTGCGAGCACGCTGTCGATTTGTCTGGAGCTGTCGCTGGCTTTTTCGGGAACGACACAGTTTAACGCTGCCGTAGTATTACACTGCGTAGATACGGCTGATGAGGCGGTAAAATCTAGCACGCTGACTTGCCGAGAATTGACGCGGTAATCTGGAAGTAATTTGCTGGCAAGACCAGGTTCGGCATCAATAAAAACAGGAACATCACCAATGCAATTCGACGCAGGGCTGATGTCACCAACTAACTTAACAGACAGTCGATAATCATCGGCCGTAACCTGAAGCCACGCAATGGATGGTGTGTAATAGCAGCGCGTCAGTTGCTCGTTAGCGCTGATGTCGCCATTGACCAGCATAGGGCCGATCCCGCCGATGACTTTGTCCACGGCTTTGCAGAACGAGCCGATGCCGGTATTGATAGGGCCGAAAAAATCAAACGTTTGCTTTTCTTTCTGGACTAGGCGCGGCTGTGCCGCTGCGTTTTGGAGCACCGGCTTGTTGATGTCGATATTCGCCTTCCCAACTATTGACTTCCGGTAGTGATGTGCAATTTGTGACCTCGTCAGCATTTCGCGATCGGTATGCAGGTCGCCGGATATAGGACGGTACGACGAATTGGTTGGCAGACCCTGCAGGGCGATATGCGCCTGCTCGGTATTGCGATGAATAGGTGAGTGGCTGATGGCTTGCAAGAAAATTCTCCTTAAGATTAAGAGCGTCTTTCAAAATGAGATGGACGGCGCTGCGGAGTCATATCGCGCAGATGAAGCTTTTTGAACTCCGCTCCAGCAGGGCGCAGATTGAAAAGCGTGACATTCGCATTTCGAAGGCAGACAGCACCTTGCTTGAAAAACGATAGCACCCTTGCCCTTCTCATTTCGATAGGCGCTCTAAATGATTGATTATCGTGATTAATTTTTTGTCTATTCTGTATAAAGACTGGGCTTTCGTGGCTATTCGATCCGAAGGGTTCCTGAGTCAATAGGATGAAATAATTTTGCGCGCACGGTGTGCTTAAGCATCGATTTATTCTTTTAATTTTTAAGCTTTTATTAAGATCAAAGCTTGGAGATATTGTTGAATCGCTAGTCCCATTGACTAGCTTTTCCGCTGTTCGGTCACCCTTGGTGTTAATTTATTTGACGCGCCCTAATTGCCGCATTGAGCCGCAGTTTCGACGATGCCGATTAGCGGTTAATTTGTTCGATGTCGATGGAGCTTGGTGAGTGTCCCCAAGCGGCCTCCTGAAGCATCGCAACTTAGCTTTCTATTAATTAATTTGGATCGTGCTGCCGAATTCACCTTGCATTATTTATCGCCCTGAAATATTTTGATGTCCGTAAGATATTTCGCTGATACTGAATTGTCCCTCGTTGATTGCCAGGTCCAAGAGTTAATTATCGTATTGATAATTCCCCCCTATTAGAAAGAGAACTAGTAATGACAACTATTACTTACCCGAACGGTGACCAATATGTGGGGGAATTACGGGATCGAAAATGTAACGGGGTAGGCACATACACTTTTGCCAACGGCGAGTGCTATTCCGGAGAATTTCGGGATGATGAATACCATGGTAATGGCGTTTTTACTTATGCCAATGGTGATAAATACGAAGGCCAATTTCAGGACGGAAAATGCCACGGAAAGGGCACCTATACCTTTGCAAATGGCGATCAGTACGTCGGTCGATACGAAGAGGATAGACAGCACGGGCGCGGAAAATTTACCTATGCAAACGGGGATCAGTATCTTGGTGAGTTTAATCAAGACGTTTTTGAAGGGCAGGGCACACTCACCTTCAATAGTGGAAACAAGTACAAAGGGGAATTTAAAGACGGTCATCCGGATGGCATTGGTGTCTATACTTTCCGTAATGGCGATAAATACAATGGAGAATTCCATCGCGGGGAGCGGCATGGGCAGGGAGTAGAGACCCATGCCGATGGTCGAGCCACCAAAAAAGGTGTCTGGAAAAACGGTGACTATGTCGGACCGCAGTAGCGCGTGGTCGTAAATTAGTGTTCCCTAAAAATTAGTATTAAAAGCAGACTAGGAACAACTCATCTGGCAATGCGAGCGGTGTTGAATTGCGATTTAATATGCCGGTTATTTCCACGATACCTCGCTCACCGCCTAATCGACTGCATCCGACATTCGTGTACAGTCGCTCTTTTGGCGCTGTTTAATCACGGAGACCCCTAATGAAAAAAATATTTCTCGCCTTCGCCTTCTTGTGCGGTGTGAGTTCAATTGCGGCAGCACAGAGCACCCAGATTACAACAGAGTATTTGATGACGATGTATGTGCCCACCGAACGCAAAGCGGTCGATCCCTCTTTGACGATTGTGAATATTTTGCCCGGTGGGTGGGTTCAAGGGCCGCGGATTTCGGGAAAAATTGTGCCGCCAGGTGGTGATTGGCTGCGCACGATGCCTTCCGGTGCGCTGCGCCAGGAAGCAAAATTAAGTATCGAAACTGATGATGGCGCATTGATTTATCTTAGCTATACCGGTGTCGTGGTGGGCTCTAAAGAAGTTGGCGAAGCGCTGGGCAAGGGTGAGATTGTCACTGATAAGAACTTCCCTTACTTTATTACCGCCGCGCAGTTTCAGACCTCAGCCGAAAAATATAATTGGCTTAATCAAGTGCAGACAGTCGGGAAAATGATCGAGTTAAAGCGTACCGCCGCGGAAGCCTATGTGAAGTACGATATTTTTATCGTTCGTTGAGCCGACGTCTGTTTTGCAAACGCGGCTGCTCAGAATGCGTAAAAAAATAATGAGATCACTGGATGTATGCGCATATATATGTGCCGGCAAATTTGTGGGGACTATTCTCCAGACAATACTCGTTAGGCGAAATTCGGCAAGCTACGTCTGTTTCAAACAGGCTTGTGCGTCGGGTTTGTTCAAAGAGCGTAGCTAATTTTTGCAAAAATTTTTGCAAAATAATTGATAAAAATTTTAAGGAGACTTTATGTACAAGGTTCATGTTTTTTATCCCAACAGTCCAGGCGTGCATTTTGATTTGGACTACTACGCGGGTAAGCATATGTCGATGGTACGAGGACTACTTGGCCCGAACTGTACCGGTGTGTCTGTACAAGCAGGCTTAGCTGGCGGCGCGCCTGGGCAGCCTGCTACTTACATTGCAATCGGCGCGTTGGACATAGCGTCGTTGGATGAATTTGGTGCTGCAATGGCAAAGCATGGCGCTGAAATTATGGCAGATGTTCCTAATTACACTGACGCAAAACCAATCATTCAAATCAGCGAAGAAAAAGCCTAAGGATTTATTGGGCGTTTATCAGAAGCAAACCGCTCGGCGATCAAG
>CAIOHY010000103.1 GCA_903858205.1 uncultured Cellvibrio sp. | reverse complement strand
CACCTGTGCAACACAGCCCTCGCCCTATGGTTTAGTTGGTGGAGTGACTAGTTCTTCAGTTGCAGTTAGTTCAGCGAGAAGTAGTTCAAGTATTGCTGTTTCAAGCAGATCAAGCTCAGTCACGAGCAGCACTGCAGGCGGAACAACCTGCAGCAGTGCGAACGTTACTAAAACAGCTGCCAAAGGTATCGAATTTACCGCAGTCTCAGGTGATTGTATTAAGTTCACTAAATCGTCTGGCTCCTTGCAAATCGGCTCCTGGTCTGGTGTTGCCTCTAGCTTCAACATCACCTCTGGCCCACAAGGTATTACCAATACAGGCTCCGGCTGGACAACAGTAACGAACACCACTAATGGCGATTTGTACATTAAAGTGGTATCGGCATCACGCAGCTTTAATGTGAAGTTCGATAACTGGTAAGTCACTCAGGGTTTCGAGTTTATTTTCGGAAATCGAGTAAGTGGAGGCCAAACGGCCTCCGCTTTTTTTCACAGATAACCAAGCACTCCACTCGCCACCAGCAAACACACTAGCGTGACAAGGGCTCGGTTATAAAAGTGCTGCATAAGCTCGCGGCCGCTAGAGAGAGAAGGCTTAGCGCGGGAACAGGGTTTTCACGCCTTCTTTGGTGCCGAGCAACAATACATCCGCCGGTTGCGCTGCAAACAAACCATTGGTCACAACGCCAGTGATTTGATTGATACGGGTTTCCAGGCCGACCGGGTCGATAATTTGCAGATTGTGCACATCCAGAATCACATTGCCGTTATCTGTCACCACACCATCGCGATACACCGGTGTCCCGCCCAATTTGACTAACTCGCGCGCGACATAAGAGCGCGCCATAGGAATGACTTCGACTGGCAGCGGGAACGTGCCCAGCACATCTACCCATTTGCTTTCGTCGGCGATGCAGACAAATTCTTTGGATACAGCGCGCACAATTTTTTCGCGCGTCAATGCAGCGCCACCGCCTTTGATCAGGTGCAGGTAAGCGTTGCTTTCATCGGCGCCGTCCACGTACACCACCAACTCAGTGACGGAGTTGCAATCCAGCACATCGATACCGAGTTTTTTTAGGCGTGCTGCTGAGGCATCTGAACTGGCTACCGCACCGGCAAATTGGCTTTTGATCTCGCCCAGATAATCGATAAAAAAATTCGCGGTCGAACCCGTGCCCACGCCGATAATCGAGTCGCCAAACAATTTGGGTTTGATGTATTCGATCGCCGCGCGCGCGACAGCTTGTTTGAGTTGGTCTTGGGTCATGTGATTATTCTCGGGAGCTGGGCCAAAATCTTGCCGCATTATACGGATTTTCGCCGTGCCAGCAGCGGCTAAATTGTTTACACTGCGGCGACTTTTTCATTCGTAGACTAAACAGTCTATTTCACTCGCGAACGCCAGAAATCCCATGCCTGAATCCTATATAAAACGAATCCTCAATGCCCGCATCTATGATCTCGCGGTGGAAACTCCACTCGACGAAGCGCGTTTGCTCTCAGCGCGCACCGGCAACAAAGTCTTGCTTAAACGCGAAGATTTGCAGCCGGTCTTCTCATTCAAATTGCGTGGCGCCTATAACAAGCTGTTGCAACTGACCGAAGAAGAGCGCAACCGCGGTGTGATCTGCGCCTCGGCCGGTAACCACGCGCAGGGTGTTGCGCTCGGCTCCCAGCATTTGGGGATCAAAGCCACTATCGTAATGCCGCGCACCACGCCTGCCATTAAAGTCGATGCGGTAAAGGCGCGCGGCGCCAAAGTGGTGTTGCATGGCGATAGCTACGACGAAGCCTCTGCCCACGCCAAGAAGTTGGTGGAAGAAAAAGGGCTGACCTATGTTCACCCCTTTGATGATCCGGATGTGATTGCAGGCCAGGGTACGATTGCGATGGAAATCCTGCGCCAGTATCCCGGCAAAATCGATGCGATTTTTATCGCCGTCGGTGGTGGCGGTTTGGCGGCTGGTATTTCCGCTTACGTGAAATACCTGCGCCCGGAGATCAAAATTATCGCGGTGGAATCGGAAGAATCTGCCTGCTTGAAAGCAGCGCTGGACAAGAAAAAGCGCGTGGTGCTGCCGCAAGTAGGCATCTTTGCCGACGGTATTGCGGTCGCACAAATCGGTGAAGAGACTTTCCGGGTGCTGCGCAAAACGGTCGATGAGTGCATCACCGTGAATAACGACGAAATTTGCGCTGGCATCAAAGATATTTTTGAAGATACTCGCTCGATTGCAGAACCGGCGGGTGCAACCGGCATTGCCGGGCTGAAAAAATACGTGGCAGAAAAGGGCATCACTGGCCAAACCCTGATTGCGATCGATTGCGGTGCCAACATCAATTTTGATCGCCTGCGCTATATCAGCGAGCGCACGGAAATCGGCGAACAGCGCGAAGCAATTCTGGCTGTGACCATTCCCGAACGCCCCGGTGCCTACAAAGAATTCTGCAAAGCGCTGGGCAAGCGCAATATCACCGAATTTAACTATCGCTATGCCGATGCCAAAGACGCCAAGATTTTTGTCGGTGTGCAAGTGGCGGCGGGTGGTAATGATCGCGCGGACTTGGTGAGCGAATTAAAAGCGCAGGGTTACGACCTGGTGGATATGACCGAGAATGAGCTGGCGAAATTGCATATCCGCCACTTGGTCGGTGGCCACGCACCGCAAATCACCAATGAGGTGCTCTATCGCTTTGAATTCCCTGAACGTCCCGGTGCACTCATGACCTTTTTGACCAAGGTTGCCGGGCGCTGGAATATCTCCCTGTTTCACTATCGCAACCACGGTTCGGCCTCCGCCCGCGTTCTTGTCGGTATGCAAGTGCCGAAAAAAGAATACGCCGAGCTGAACGTGTTTCTGACCGAGCTGAATTATCCCTACTGGGATGAAACCAAAAACGAGGCTTACAAGTTCTTTTTGGGTTGATTCCCGCCGCTCGTATTAGCAGTCATCGTCACTCCCGCTCGCGGGAATCCAGCTTTTGATGTTAAGGCCTATGGATCCCCGCTTGCGGGGATGACGACTCCATGCCTTTCCAGTCTGCTGTTCAGTTCCCCTGCGTTTTGCTCATCCCTGTCTATTATTAAGCCCGTGCTCGCAAGGGTTAATTTATGTTCAGGCACTGGCGTGCCGGCGATTTTGGTGTAATCTGGACAACGTTGTCAGAAAAATACACATGCCAAATCAACCAACTAAATAGAGGCAGGAGTTCCATAATGAAATCTGCAGGTCAACACATTGCTGCGCGTTTGGGCGCATTGACGCTGGCGCTCGGGCTCGCCCAAGGTGCCTTCGCCGCTAACCTCAACCAACAACAACTCAATGAATTTGCGGGCAAAGCCCAACTGCGCTTTGGTGTGGTGAACAATCTGGCGGAAAAGCCCCAAGCTCAGCTGACGCTGACCAATGATTCCCGCACAGCCTTGCCGGCCGGGCTGAGTGACTGGCGTATTTACTTTCATTCTGTACGCAAGCTGGACACCACTGTGGCAGAGGGTGTGAGTCTTCGTCATGTGCAAGGCGACCTACACGAACTGGCACCCACTGCCGGGTTTAAAGGACTTGCCTTGGGCGCCAGCCTGTTAGTGCCCTACACCGCCAGTGCGCATATGGTGAGTTATTCTGATTTTATGCCGCGCGCCTTTATCGCCCAGCAGGGAGCGGAGGCGGTGGTGTTCGCCAATACCGACACCGAAAATCTGCAGGAATTTGTTGAGCCTATAACCAAAGCTGAGCAGCTGCAGCGCTTTTCGCCAGACCTTTACCCCATCGCCACAGCGGCTACCCGCTATCAGGATAACCTGGCGGTTAATCAGGCCGCTGCCAAGCTTGATAGCAGCCCCAGAATTATCCCTACACCGGCCGATGTGAAATATCGCAAAGGCACAGCAACGCTCGATAGCAGTTGGCAAATTCGCTACGCCGGGCGTTTAACCAGTGAGGCGAATTATTTTTCCGATCAATTAAAAGCGGCGGGTGTAACGCTCACGTCTGCAGCTGATCATGTCGCGGCGACAGGCAAAGTGATTGAGTTGAAAGTCGATAACTCAAATGCGAACGCAGAAGCTTACACACTGAATATTACCACCGATAAAATTACCATCACCGGCAGCGATAACGCCGGCGCTTTCTACGGTATTCAGAGTGTGTTGAGTTTGCTGCCCGCGCAAGCAGCAAGCAGTCATGCACTGCCGCAACTGAGCGCGAGTGATGCACCGCGCTACCGCTGGCGTGGTATGCAATACGACATGGGGCGCAACTTTCATGGCAAAGAGGTAACGCTGCGTTTGATCGAACAGATGGCGCGTTACAAACTCAACAAATTGCATTTGCATTTAACTGAAGATGAAGGCTGGCGTTTGGAAATTCCCGGTCTGCCGGAGTTGACTGATATCGGTGGCAAGCGCTGTTTTGATCTGACCGAACAGACGTGTTTGCTGACCCAATTGGGCACAGGCCCGCACGTATCCGGCTCGGGCAACGGCTATTACACCACGGCCGATTTTATCGAGATTATTAAATTCGCCAGCGCCCGCCACATTGAAGTGGTACCGGAAATCGATATGCCCGGCCACGCCCGCGCAGCGGTAAAATCCATGGAGGCGCGTTACAAAAAATTGCTGAAAGCCGGTAAAAAAGCCGAAGCCGAACAGTATTTGTTATCCGATCCGCTGGATAAATCCCAATACATTACGGTGCAAAACTACACCGATAATTCCATCAACGTGTGTTTGCCATCGACCTATGCGTTTGTCGACAAAGTCATTTACGAATTGCAGCAGATGTACCGCAAAGCGGGCACCAAACTTGTGACCTTCCATATGGGTGGCGACGAAACCGGAGCAGGCTCGTGGACTGCATCGCCCGCGTGTAACGAGCTCTTTGCCAAGGGCGAACAAGGTGTTGCTGGCCCTGCCGATTTGAAGCCCTATTTTGTGAGCAAGGTATCGGCGATTACATCGGCGCGCGGTTTGGATTTGGCGGGCTGGGAGGACGGTTTGATGTATGACCCGGTCAACACCTTTAATCGCAGCCAATTTGCCAACAAACATGTGCTCGCCAATGCCTGGGATAACATCTGGGAGTGGGGCGTTGCCGACCGTGCCTATCGTTTGGCCAATGCCGGTTATGAACCGATTTTATCGCCCGCGACCCATTTGTATTTCGATCATCCCCACGAAGCCAATCCCGAAGAGCGCGGCTATTACTGGGCAGCGCGCTACACCGATATCGGAAAAGTGTTTGGTTTTATGCCGGATAATCTCTACGCCAATGCCGACAAAACCCGCAGCGGTGCACCGATTGAAAATCTGGAAGCGCTGGTAGGTCGCGCTATGCCCGCGTTGGAAAAACCGGAAAACTTGCGCGGCATGCAAGGGCAAGTGTGGACTGAAACTATTCGCACTGGTGCGCAATTGGAGCAGATGATTTATCCGCGCCTGGTGAGTCTTGCTGAGCGCGCATGGCACAAAGCGGCATGGGAAGGCGATAAGCCCGATGTTGCTGCGCGCACTGCAGATTGGGCAGCGTTTTCCATCCAATTAACCACAAAAGAATTGCCGAAGTTGGCAGCCTTGGGTGGCGATTTTTATTTGCCACCGCCAGGCGCAATTATCGAAAACGGCAAATTGCGTGCAAATTCCTCGTTGCCGGGTTTGGCAATCGAATTCAGTATCGATAAAGGAACAAGCTGGAATAACTACACAGGCGAGCACACGGTCGCTGCTACTGATGTGTTGTTACGCACGCGTTTAGGCAATGCTATTAGTCGTGTAACAACGGCAAAAAAATAATTTAAGCGCCACAATTAAATCAAGCGCAAGGATGCGTGATCACGTTTGATTCTCTCTTGATTGCGAAAAACCACTGCTTTTCCAGCCATTTTTTGCTGACTTCTAACGACACACCTAAAAAACCTCGGAAAAAACGCATTTTTTTGCGGTTTTTAATGATTTTATTTGGGTCTCGTGTTTCATTGTCACTATTCCTTGCCTATTATTTATTCACGTCACAGCCTCGGACTGTTTTGTGGTGGACGTAAGGGCTGTAGTTTTTTCAAAAATAATTTTGCACAAGGTTACAACCATGAAAGTCGATGTTCTCTCCGTTGTAATTTTTTTATTTTGTTTGGGAGTTTGTGTAACCCTGTTGGATGTAGGCGCATTAGTGTCATTTGCAGAGGCTGCAGTAGAATCCACCTCTGAGTAGTAACAGGCGAGTAAACGGAATTTTCGACAACAACTCCCGCTTCGGTGGGAGTTGTTTTTTTGTGGGGGTGATTTTTGGTTCGGTGTGCTGGAGCCAAGCTCAAGGTTGCGTGAGGATAATTTCTTTATCGGTCGCAATTGCAAACAGCGGTATATCCCAAGTGTCAGTGGCAAGTGATTCGACTTGCTGGCAGGCGTGCGCCAAACCAATCAGTGCTGGTTTGCCTGTGGATGTTTTGGTTCCTGTCGCGAGCTTCTGTTTGAAGGCAAAGGTTGTATCGTAAAAGCCTCCTCCCATTCCTAAGCGTGCTCCCGTGCGATCAAATCCCACCAGCGGCATCAGCACCACATCCAACAGTTGCGCCGACATTCTGTGTTGTGAGCGAAAGTCAGGTTCCGGAATACCAAACCGATTTTTAGTGAGCAGCGCATCAGGTGTGTATTCCACAAACCATAAGTCTTTGCGCTTGTCGGGGCGCAGTACCGGCAAAAAGCAGTGTTTTTCCATTTTCCACAGCTGCCGGGCGATCGGCTCAGGGTCTATCTCGCCATCATTTGCCATATACAGCGCGACATTTCGCGCGCGCATAAATTGCGGCAGCTTCAGCAAATGGCGCAGCAGGAAAATTGATGCCTGCATTTGTTGGGTTGGATTCAGGGCTCGGCGGCGCGCACGCAGTTCACTGCGCAGCTGTTTTTTTGCCAGGGCGAGGTTATTGAGTTGTTGGTCGGCTTGGGAATCAAACACGTCGGCCATAAGCAGCCTTGAAGAAAAACAGGAGAGAGTTAAGAGACCCCGAAATGCCGCCACCAAGCTGGCCTTGAACCCATAGGTTCAAGGAGGTAGCACCTGTGGTTTTTAAGGCTTTCCGTCAGGCGGACATGCACACCAAACACAACGAGACACCACCAGTTTTGTGGAAATCGGCTCAAGGACTTGTCGGTTTGCAAACATTCCAGGGCGTGGCGCCAGTATAACCCAAGGTTACCGGCCTTCCGCAAATGAAATTATGCTTGGCTTAGTTAACCGGTTAGCTGTTAATCGTCTTAAACGGGGCTGGCAAAAAAGAACAAGTTGCGCTTGTGGGTGCTTTTAGCCCAGATTGGCCAAACTGCGATCCAGTTTTTCATTTAAGCGCAGCAAATCATTTTGATTCGCTGATCCCCCCGTGCCTGGGCTGCTATTTTTCGCTTGTAACAATTCATGGCTCAGGTTGAGTGCAGCCATCACGGCGATACGCTCAAGGCCGATAACCGCGCCGGTACCGCGGATTGCTTTCATGCGCTCGTCAAGCAATTGCGCCGATTCCACCAGGGCCTGACGCTCTTCGCGCGGGCAGGCGACTTGGTATTCTTTATCGAGGATTTTTACAAAAACAGTTTCGTTGCTCATTGATGCCTCGATTACTCAGCGTCCAAATTACGTAAATGGGTGATCATGGCTTCCACGCGGCTGCGCGCCAATTCATTCTTCTCGATCAGGCGCACCCGCTCGCGCTGCCACTCGTTTTCGCGGGTTTTGAGTTCGGCGTTTTCTTGCTGCAAGCGGGAGCACAGCAGGATCAGCTTATCCAGCTTGGTTTCAAGGGCGAGTAACAGATCGTCAGACATGATAGTAAATAACCAATAAATAGCGCGGGTTGCCCACTATATTGCGCGCTCGACGGGTGGTCAATCGCGCAGCCCAAGTTAATGTGAATTCGAGAAGTTGGTTGTTATCAAATGATAAACAAACAGGTTTTACTTGAGTCGCATCAACCTTATAAATCGCTATATAAAAAGTTTGCAGAGTCGCCAAGGTCAATCGTGATAGCATTCATCCACTGTGATGAGAGGCCACTATGACCGATACAACTTCCCCTGAAGAACTGCTAACCCCACTGAATTTTGATGATCTGGCCAACCTCTTGGCGCCCCTCGGCACTCTCAATAGCCCCTCTGAACTGCACGGTTTGCTATGTGGGAAATTAGCGGGCGGGGCGAGTCTGAGTGAAGTCCATTGGCTGTTGGAAGCGGTCGAGTTCCTCGATTTTATCGCCGCGCCCGACGAGCAAGTGCGCATCGCGCTTAGCCGTTTGTACCACACCACTTGCGAGCAACTGCGTGGTCAATTCAGTTTGAAACTGATGCTCCCGGACGATGACAACACGCTCAATGATCGCGTGCGCGCCCTTAGCGAATGGTGCCACGGTTTTCTCACCGGTTTCGGCAGTGTGGATCACCAGGGCAAGCGTGTGATCAACGAAGAATTCGAAGAAATGCTCCAAGACTTAGCGAACATCGTACAAATCCAGGCCGATGACGAAGAAGATGAACCCAGCGCAGAAGCGGATTACATGGAAGTGACGGAATATGTGCGCGTCGTTGTTAACTCACTCTATTTTGAATTTTCTGCCGAACATGCTGAAGGCGTAAGTCCTGCAAGCATGGCGCCAGCGTCTAATCAATTGCATTAATTCTTTGCGAGTGCCTCTATGAGAATTTCCAAAGCCGAATTTGCCCGCCGTCGCAAGGCCTTGATGGCACATATGGAACCCAATTCCATCGCCATAGTACCCGCCGCCCCCGAACGCCCACGCAGCCGCGACACCGAATATCACTATCGTCAGGACAGCGATTTTTTATATCTCTCGGGGTTTGAAGAGCCCAAAGCCGTGCTGGTGTTAATTCCTGGCCGCGAACATGGCGAATATGTTTTATTTGTGCGCGAGCGCAATCGCGAGCGCGAAATTTGGGATGGCTATCGCGCTGGTCCCGAAGGTGCGTGCAGTGAATTTGAAGCTGACGATGCATTCCCCATCGATGATATCGATGAAATTTTGCCAGGCTTGCTCGAAGGCAAACAACGCGTCTATTACTCCATGGGTAAAGACAGCGAATTTGATAAACACGTGATGGATTGGGTCAACACCATTCGCGCCAAAGTGCGCTCAGGTGCAACACCACCCGGCGAATTTTTGGATTTAAGTCACTTCCTTAACGATATGCGTTTATTTAAAAGCGCCGCCGAATTGCGTGTGATGAAAGAAGCCGGCGAAATTTCTGCCCGCGCCCATGTGCGTGCGATGAAAGCGAGCAAAGCAGGCGTGATGGAATACCAGCTCGAAGCCGAAATCCTGCACGAATTCCAAATGAGCGGCGCGCGTTTTCCTGCGTATAACACGATTGTTGGCGGCGGAAAAAATGGCTGCATTTTGCATTACATTGAAAATTCCGCGCCGCTCAAAAATGGTGATCTGGTATTGATTGATGCCGGTTGTGAGTTGGATTACTACGCCGCTGATATCACGCGCACCTTTCCCGTGAACGGAAAATTTTCTCCTGAACAAAAAGCCCTTTACTACATTTGTCTGCAAGCTCAACTCGAAGCCATCGCCGAATGCAAACCGGGTAAACATTGGAATGATCCCCACGAAGCCACCGTGCGTGTTATCACCGAAGGCTTGGTAAACATTGGTTTACTTGAAGGCGATGTGAAAGACTTAATTAAAAGCGAAGCCTATAAAGAATTTTACATGCACCGCGCCGGCCACTGGTTAGGAATGGATGTGCACGATGTCGGCGATTACAAAGTCGGCGGCCAATGGCGTGTGCTTGAGCCGGGCATGGTAATGACGGTTGAACCGGGAATTTATGTTGCGCCGGATAACGAACGCGTCGCCAAAAAATGGCGCGGCATTGGCATTCGCATCGAAGACGATGTTGTGATAACCAAAGACGGCAACGAAGTGCTGACCAAAGATGTACCTAAAACGGTTGCTGAAATTGAAGCTTTGATGGCAGTGTAGTTTTTACCTAATAAAATCTCTCGTTCCCAAGCTCCGCTTGGGAATGTTTAACTCAGGTCACATCATGACCCCAATCCAAACTCAAATTCTCGAATTCGACATCGCCATTATCGGCGGCGGCATGGTGGGCACTAGTCTCGCCAGTCTGCTTGCGGCTAGCCAGCCGCAATTGCGTATCGCATTAATCGAAGCGCAGCCGTTTGCGCGCGCGGATGAAATGCATTTCCAGCCAAGTTTTGATGCGCGCTCGACCGCGCTTTCTTATGGCACTGCGGCAATTTTGCGCGAGCTGGGTTTGTGGGATTTATTGCAGCAACACATCACGCCGATTGCGCTGGTGCATGTATCAGATCGCGGGCATTTTCTTGGTGGTGTCATTGATGCAAAAGAAAATAATCTCGATGCCGTAGGTTATGTTGTTGAAAATGCCTGGTTGGGCAAAGTGCTGCTTGGGCATGTGCAAGCGCAACATAATATCCAGTGTTTTGCTTCATCTACTGTAACTGCGTTAACCCCGCAACAAGATTGCGCATTGTTGAATGTTAAAACTGAGGCGCAAGAGTTTTTACTAAAAACATCACTTGCTGTGATCGCGGATGGTGGTGATTCACCCTTGCGCAAATCGCTGGGTATAGGTACGCAAGTGCGCGCTTATGGGCAAACCGCCATCATTACCAATGTCGAATTTTCCGAGCCACATCACGGCGTCGCTTACGAGCGTTTTACGGCGGATGGCCCAGTTGCGCTTTTGCCATTAGGTGAATCCAATCATGCACAGCAATCAGCATTGGTGTGGACATTGCCTGCGGCGCAAGCCGATGAAATCCTGGCTCTGAATGATGCGGATTTTCTCGTGAAATTGCAGGAGCGTTTTGGTTTTCGCGTAGGGCGATTTAACCGTGTTGCCAAACGTTTTGCCTATCCATTACAACTGGTATTAGCCGAAGAACAAATTCGTTCTCATTTGGTATTGCTCGGCAACGCTGCGCATTTTTTGCATCCCGTGGCCGGTCAAGGATTTAATCTCGCATTGCGCGATTGCGGCTGCTTGGTAGAAACCCTGCGCGAGGCAATTACGAAAAATCAATCGCCGGGCGATTTAAGGGTTTTACAATCGTATCTGGATAAGCAGTCACTTGATCAACAGATTACGATTGAATTCAGTGATAAATTGGTGCGGCTATTTTCCAATGACCTGCTGCCGCTGATCGCCATGCGTCATCTCGGTTTATTAAGTCTTGAATCTATTCCATTAATCAAAAACCAATTTATCGCGCAGACCATGGGCACTGCTGGGCGCCAATTTCGTTGGAAGTTGGATGATATAAATTCCACACAATTAAGCGATAAAAAAATTATCGATTCCCGCGTGCGTGGGAATGACGACGCAGCAGCCAACAATACCGATTTTGATCTGGTTATTGTCGGTGCCGGTTTGGTTGGTGCATCGCTCGCGTGCGCGATTGCGCAAACCGATGCGGCCCAGAACCTGCGCATTGCTGTCATCGAGGCCAGCAGTGACGCGCAACATTTTAGCGGCGAGCATTTTGATCCGCGCGTTGTTGCGCTGACCCATAGATCGCAAAAATTATTAACGGAGATCGGCTGTTGGGATGACATAGTGGCACAGCGTGTTTGCGCTTATCGCGAAATGAAAGTCTGGGATGGTGAAGGTACAGCGGCGATTGAATTTGATTGCGCGGATGTGCAGCAATCCCACCTTGGACACATCGTGGAAAATTCGGTGATTGTGAATCAGTTGCGTGAGCGTCTGGCGCAACACAAAAATATTGTTGTGATCCAACCGGCTGCTGTTGCGCACATTATTCCTGCACAAGCAGAGTTTCCGCAGGTGCGTGTACAGCTTACTAATGGTAGCGAAATTACCACAGCATTATTAATTGCGGCCGATGGCGCGCACTCTAAAGTGCGCGAACTTGCGGAATTTTCTACGCGCGAGTGGGACTACGGCCAGCAAGCGATTATCACGACTGTACGCACTGAGCAGTCGCACGGATTTACGGCCTGGCAACGTTTTATGCATACGGGGCCGCTGGCATTTTTGCCGTTGCAGAACAATGGCGATGCGCATAATTGTTCTATCGTTTGGTCAGCAGAAGATAATTTGGCTGCTGAATTGATGGCGCTGGATGATGAGGCTTTTTGTGCGCGTTTAACCGCGGCATTTGAGGCGCGTCTTGGCCGTGTGATCGCCTGCGATAAACGCTACGCCATTCCCTTACGCCAACGTCATGCGGCTACTTATATCCAGCCGGGTATCGCGTTAGTTGGCGATGCGGCACACAACATTCATCCGCTCGCGGGGCAGGGCGTCAATTTAGGTTTGCTCGATGTCATTGCGCTAGCGCAAGAAATCGAGCGTGCTCTCACGCGCGGTATTCCGTTGGCCGACTATTCGATTCTGCGTCGCTACCAGCGCCAGCGCCTCGCAGGTAATCTGGGAATGATGTCGGCAATGGAGGGCTTCAAGCGTTTGTTTGGCAATCGCACGCTTGGGGTAAATTGGTTGCGCAATACCGGCATGCGCCAACTAAACTCTACAATAGCGATCAAGAAAATCATCATCAAAGCTGCGCTGGGCGTCTCTTAAGCCGGCGCTTAAGGGGATGTTATGGATATTGAGTCGATAGTGTCAGTAGCGCCGTTTGATTGGCATGCCATTGGAACCTCGCTACTTTGTGGCAGCATTATCGGTATCGAACGACAACTGCGCGGCAAGCCGGTGGGAATTCGCACGTCGTCACTCATCACCTTGGGCACCTATATTTTTATCGCTGCGTCGCTTTATGTATCAGCGCATATCGCAGGGCCGGAAAAAGTGGTTACTGATCCCTCGCGAATAATTGGGCAAGTAATCACAGGTATTGGTTTTCTAGGGGCGGGCGTGATGTTGGCACGCGATGGCTTTGTGTTGGGCGTTACCTCGGCGGCTACTATATGGACCTTGGCATCAATAGGAGTGGTGATTGCGATAGGCTACAACATGGTGGCGATCAAATTATCGCTTGTGGTAATTCTGGTGCTGGTTGGCGTCGACTTCCTGGAAGACTATTCTCAAGCCTTCACTCGCGGGGTGCATAAAAAATATCAGGATTGGCTTGGAAAGGGTAAATCCAGTTCGGATTAAGTGGTGTAGAAAAGTAACATTAACAAAGAGTATTTATGTCAAAACTCCTGATTGTTGCAAATGTATTAAATGGCCTTTTATTAATCGTTTTGGTTGCCTCCATTGCGGGCTTTATTTCATTTCTTAATATCTACGGATTATTTTTGGCCTGTGTTACGGCGGCAATTACCTGGGGCGTTTTTAGGCAACAGCGTTGGGGATATTTTGCGGCGGCTGCCTGGGCGCTGGCCTGTTATCAATTGGCCAAGCAGGGCTACGAGTTTCAGAGCATTAAGCGTCACGTGATGCTTCTTGGTTTTGCAATCATTCCTATTGCACTGTTTTTGCACGAAACCCTGGGCAAAGCTACTGCAAAATCTGCACAAAATAATGGCAAAGAAAGCGTTGATGACCCCAAAATGCCCGATTAATTGTGTGCCCCATACACAGCATTACAAAAAGTGGCGATAATCGCTAAATTCGCGGATAACTGCTTGACTCGATAAGGTCTAGTGTTTTAATTTTGAACTGCTACAGATTGAGATCCGCCCCAAGACTAGACTTTTGTAAGACACCTGCTTGCTCAAGACACTTGGACGTACCACGACCTGAGCAATAGCTTTATTTCAAGCTATTTCACTCTGGCTTTTAGTAAAGTCGGTTTTTTTGTTCGGTCAGCTACGCTGACGTTTTAGATGCAAGATGAGGAAGCTATGTCAGATCTAGTCTCTGGTGTTGTTAAATGGTTCAACGATGACAAAGGTTATGGTTTTATTGAGCGTGAAGGTGGTGCAGATGTTTTTGTACACTTCCGTGCAATTAACGGCAATGGCCGTAAAACCTTGAAAGAAGGTCAGAAAGTGACTTTCGAAGTAACCCAAGGTCAAAAGGGTCCACAAGCAGAAAACGTAACTCCACTCTAAGTTGAGTGAGTTCCGAAAAGGGTGATTGAGCAATCAATCACCCTTTGCTGTTTTAGGGGCTTGATGTAATCCTGTTTGTAATTTTCTTCCACTCTTTTTGAGCGATGGTTTTATGTTGCCCTCGCTGCCGGCTGTTCCCTCATGTTTGATTTGCAATCCATTATTTGGCTCACCTGCATCGCCATTTTTATTTATTACTGGCGCGGTGCTTTGCTTGTGAAAGATAGAGCGTATCTCGCAGCGCAAAAACGTTGCGAAGAAATGCAAGTGCAATTGCTCGATGAAAACGTCTATCTGCGGCGCCTGTGGTTCAAGCGCAACGAGCTGGGAAAATTATCGCTCTGGCGCGCATTTTATTTTGAGTTCACTGTGTCGGGCGCAGACCGCTATTTTGGTCGTGTGATTATGCTTGGTTCACGTATTACTCAGGTCGAACTCGATCCGCATCGTGTTCACTGATTGCCATCTCTGGATTGCACATGACAGAAAAATTCCCCAAAGAAAAAGTCGGTGGATGGAAGACAAAAAATTCGGCGGTTGTTTACGAAAATCCCTGGCTAAAAGTTTCCCACGAAGAAGTCATAACCCCCAAGGGTACCGATGGTATCTATGGCGTGGTGCATTTTAAAAATACTGCAATTGGCATAGTGCCAATTGATGATGAAGGTAATACCTGGCTGGTAAAACAAAGCCGGTATACGCTCAATCAATATACCTGGGAAATTCCGGAAGGCGGTTGCCCGCAAGGTGAAAGCCCGCTGAGTGCCGCGCAGCGTGAGCTGGAAGAAGAGGTAGGCTTGCTGGCTAATGATTGGCAGCAATTAATGACGATGCATTTATCTAATTCGGTTACCGACGAATTCTGCGTGGTATTTGTTGCGCGGGATTTATTTGCGGGGAAGCAGCAGTTGGAGGCCACTGAAGATATCGAGTTTAAAAAGTTGCCGCTTAGTGATGCGATTGAAATGGTAAAGCGCGGAGAAATTACCGATGGCATTTCTGTTGCAGCATTGCTGCGCATTGCGCTCGATCTAAAATAGCATTTTTTGAAAAATGCCTTATTCGCTTCAAATGCTAATCGTGAATGTTGGGTTTGATTAGCGCGCGCAACCAGTTCCACCAACCGTTATTGCCCAGCATAAATTTATCCAGCTGGTCCTGATTATAAAAATAATGTTCTGCATCCTTAAACAATAATTCACGTTTTAGCATTCTGCGCTTGGGATTAATCGTTTTAATAATGCGTGATGGATTTCCAGCCGCCACAGAATTAGCCGGAATGTTTTTTGTCACCACCGATCCTGCACCCACTACTGAGTTTTCGCCAATGGTTACGCCTTTGGTGATGATCACTCGTTCGCCCAGCCACACATTATTTTCAATCACCACAGATTTGGTACAGCGAAATGGGCGGATGCGGTTATAAATGCCGTGCCAATCGGTATCGCTAATAGTGACATTGGCGGCGAACATACAATTGTCGCCAATACGAATTGATTTCGCGGCTGAGATGCGCACGCCCGGTGAAATTAAACAGTAATCACCAATTATAATTTCCGCATCGGCTTGTTTACTTGGCCAGCTAGTAAAACGCACGCAGTTATCGCTCGCGCAAATGATTTGCGCATATTTCCCAATATGAATATTGCGACCAAAAATAACCAAACTGCGCGGATGCGCGATTTCAGGAATGCTACCCAAGCTATCAAATTGTGGCGCAATAAAACGTCGCACATACCATTGATTGATAATTTTATAGATTCGTTTGACCAGATAGGGCGTGCTGCTGCGGCGCATAGGGTAAATTCACTGGGATGTAAATAAAATGTTGGATGCTTGTTGTAAATGCGTTGTTGTTAGTAATAAGTTGTTGTCTGTTAGAATAAGTGCTGTGATTATGAGCGAGAATAACAATGCTGCCAATTGATATAGATTCAGTAAAAGGTTTTTTAGATCCGGAAGAAGGCGCTGCATTGTACGAGCAGGCGTTAGCAGTCGCTGCGCTCGGCCCTTGTTTGGAAATTGGCAGTTACTGCGGCAAATCCACAGTCTATCTCGGCAGTGCCTGCAAAAAAGCCAATAGCATTTTATTTGCGGTTGATCATCACCGCGGCTCGGAAGAGCATCAGTTGGGTGAGGAGTATCATGACCCTGCGCTCTATGATGCGCAATTTGGCAAAATGGATAGCTTCCGCGAATTTCGTCATACACTTGCGCGTGCGCAACTGGAAAGTGCGGTGGTGCCCATTGTAGCTCCATCACAATTAGCCGCGCGCTACTGGGCAACACCCTTGAGTATGGTGTTTATTGATGGCGGTCATAGCATGGAGGCAGCGTTAACAGATTATCGCGCTTGGGCGCCGCATGT